>JAEXKM010000178.1 GCA_023445705.1 Pseudomonadota bacterium | reverse complement strand
GCGCCGGGTTTATCGGCTCCAACATCGTGGCCAAGCTGGCCGAGGACTCCGATCTCGACGTCGTGGTATGCGATCGCCTGCGCGAGGCCGAGCTCGGCAAGTGGCGCAACATCGCCAAGCATCCGATCGGAGACTTCGTTGCGCCCGAAGCGATGTTCGAGTGGCTGGAAAAGCGCTGGCGGGACATCGAAGTCGTCGTGCACATGGGCGCGGTCTCATCGACGACCGAGCCCGACGCCGACAAGATCATCCACTCGAACTTCACCCTGTCGCGCGACCTCTTCCGCTGGTGCGCCGACCATCAGCGCCGCTTCGTCTACGCCTCGTCCGCCGCGACCTATGGCGACGCCAGCGAGTTCGATGACAAGCAGGACCTGGCCTCGCTAGCCGCCCTGCGCCCGCTCAACACCTACGGCTGGTCGAAGTCCCTGTTCGATCTCTTCGCCGCGCGGCAGGCGGCTCGGGACTATGCCCCTCCGCAATGGGCCGGCCTGAAGTTCTTCAACGTCTACGGGCCGAACGAAGAGCATAAGCACTCGATGAAGTCGGTCGCCTCCCAGATCTGGCCCAAGGTTCGGGACGGTCACGCAGTCCAGCTCTTCAAGAGCTACCGCGAGGGCGTGCCCGACGGCGGCCAGCAGCGCGATTTCGTCTACGTCCGTGACGTCGCCGACGTGGTCGCGTGGCTCGTGAAGAACGAACAGGTGAAGGGGATCTACAATCTCGGTTCCGGCGTGGCTCGGACCTTTGAGGACATGGCCCGCGCGGTGTTCGTGGCCGCGGGACGCGAGCCCGAAATCGAGTACACGCCAATGCCCCCGGCGATCCGCGACAAGTACCAGTACTTTACCCGTGCTCACATGGAGCGGCTGCAGGCCGCCGGGTACAACCAGCCCATGACGACCCTGGAGGAGGGGATCGCGGACTACGTGAAATCCTATCTCTCCCAACCCGATCCCTACCGCTAGGGGACCCGGGTGGCGGATCGGCCCAAAGGCTTTCGCCGGCTTGTGTTCGCCGCCGCCGTGCTGGCGACGGCGGTCCTGGCTCTCGGGGCCTATGTCTGGCGCGACGACATCCTGCGGACGCGGCTCGATCCCAAGGAGCCGTTCCAGACCTATGACCCGCCGCCGGCGCCAGACTATGCGCAGCGCTCTGCCTGGGCCCTGATGCCCAAGGCTCCGACCACCCCCACAATCGGTGAGCCGGCCGCGGACGTCTTCTTTGTCAGCCCGACCACCTTCGATGGCGGCCGCCATTGGAACGCGCCGATCAACGACCCTGAGGCGGATCGAATCTTTCGCGAGATCGTGGCGCCCAATTATGTGGGCCCGTTCGTCAGGGCGGGCAGGGTCTTTGCTCCCCGGTATCGGCAGGCCAGCCTCTACACTCTCATGACGCTCCGCGAGGACGCCAAGGAGGCCCGCCGCTTCGCCTATCCCGATGTGGCAGCGGCTTTCCGCTTCTACCTGGCCAACTACAATCAGGGGCGACCGATCATCGTGGTCGGGGTCGAGCAGGGCGGTACGCTGGCCGCTCGCCTCTTGGCCGACGAGGTGGCCTCCAAGCCGGCGATAAGGGCCCGGATCGTCGCCGCCTATCTCATCCAGACGGCCGTGCCTTCCGACAATCCGCCCCTTGAGCCATGCCTCGCACCCAAGCAACCCGCCTGCCTCGCGGCATGGACCGCGGTCTACGCTGGAGACTCCGAAAAGGCCCAGGCGGTGCTGGATCGCTCGCTTGTGTGGGGGCCAGGCGGCCAGTTAGTGAACCTTCAAGGGCGAACGCCGATCTGCTTCAACCCTCTGTTCGGCGGGGTCGTAGATGGCGATGCGCCACCACGGCTGAACCTGGGCGCGACCAATGCGACGGGGCTGGAGTGGGGCGCGCGGCCAGCTTTCCTCAGCCGCCAGGTGGGGGCGCGGTGCGAGCATGGGGTCCTGCGCGTGACGCGGCCGAAGTCCACCTCGCTGCGGCCCTCGGGCTCGTGGACGGACCGCCGGAAGGTCCCGGGCTACAATCTCTTCTACGCTGATCTCGAGGCCGACGCGCTCGGCCGACTGGCCGCCCTCAGCCCGCATCCTTGAGGGGCGAGGCTGGTCGCCAGTCGAACAATTCCTGGAGAACGGTTAGCGCCCGTCCACGCTCGGACGTCAGCTCCGGGTCTCGATCCAGGATCATCCGGGCGTCGTCGCCAGCCGCGGCGATCAGATCGCGGTGAGCGTCCGGGTCCGCGAACACATAGGCCGGAAAGCCGGACTGGCGCAGGCCCAGGGCGTCGCCGCCGCCGCGCAGCTCCAGATCTGTCTCAGCGATGACGAAGCCGTCGTCGGTGCGCCTCAGGATATCCAGCCGCTTCTGCGCGGTTTCCGACAACGGCGGATCATAGAGCAGGACGCAGGCGCTCTCGCGCGAACCGCGCCCGACCCGCCCACGAAGCTGATGGAGTTGCGCCAGGCCGAAGCGCTCGGCCTGTTCGATGACCATGATCGTGGCGTTGGGCACGTTCACGCCGACTTCCACGACGGTCGTGGCGACGAGCACCCCGATCTTCCCGTCCGCGAAATCGGCCATGACCGCGTCCTTCTCGGGACCCGACATCTTGCCGTGAACCAGACCCACGCTGGGGCCTAGTTGCGCGCGGAGTTCCTGGGCGCGCTGTTCGGCGGCCTTCAGGTCGACCAATTCGGATTCCGAGACGAGCGGGCAGATCCAGAAGGCTTGCGCTCCTTGCGCCACCACCTGGCGCAGGCGGGCCTCGACCTCCGCCAACCGGCCCATCGGAACGGCCCGCGTCGCCACGGGCGTGCGGCCAGGAGGCTTCTCGTCGATGCGCGAGACGTCGAGGTCGCCGTAGATGGTGAGTTCCAGCGTTCGCGGGATCGGTGTGGCCGACATGGCGATCAGGTGCGTGGCCGCCCCTTTGGCCTGTAGCCGCTGGCGCTCGGCGACGCCGAACCGGTGCTGTTCGTCGATGACCGCGAGCTGCAGGTTCGAGAACGCCACGTCGTCCTGGAACAGCGCATGGGTGCCGACCGCCACCTGCACCGCCCCGGACGCCAGCGCCCGCAGCTTCTCCGCCCGCGCCGCCCCTTTGTCGCGCCCCGTGAGCAGCACCGCGCTCACGCCGTGCTCGGAAAGTGGTCCCGAGATCGTCTCGAAATGCTGCCGGGCGAGGATTTCCGTCGGCGCCATCAGTGCGCTCTGGCCGCCGCCCGCGGCGATATCTGCCATGGCCAGCATGGCCACGACCGTCTTGCCCGACCCCACATCCCCTTGCAGCAGGCGGCTCATGCGCTCGCCGGCCGCCAAGTCACGGCGAATGTCGGCCAACGCCCGCTGTTGTGCGCCGGTCAGCACATAGGGCAGGTCGGCCGCGATCTTGTCGGCCAGCGCCGAGGCGGGGATGGACGCTGCCGGCTCGGCGCGGCGCTCGGCCTTGCGCTGGGCCATGGCGAGCTGATGCGCCAGCAGTTCGTCGTAGGCGAGCCGGCGATTAGGGGGCGAAAGCGGCGAGAGGTCGGCTTCCGAGGTCGGCGCATGCACGGCGCGGAGAGCCTCCAGCCAGGAGGGAAAGCGCTCGCGTGTCAGCCAAGCGCCGTCCTGCCATTCGGGCAGGTCAGGCGCGCGGGCCAAGGCCTCTTGAGCGAACTTGCGCACGCTACGGGCCGGCAGGCCGGCCGTCGCCGGATACACTGCCTCGAACAGCGGGATCTCCGCCGCGCGATCGACGGGCAGGAAATAGTCTGGATGGGCGATTTGCAGGCTCGGCCCGAAGCGCTCGACCTTGCCGCTGACCAGCCGCTTTGATCCCAGCGGATGCTTGGCCTCCAATTGGCCGCCGAAGCTCCCGAAGAACACCAGGGTCAGCACGCCTGTGCCGTCATAGGTCTCGACGCGCCAGGGCTGCTGGGGGCTGCGCGGGCGCTTGTAGGAGTCGATCTCGACTTCGAAGATCTGCACCGCCCCCTCGGTCGCGGTGGATACGGTCGCGACCTCCCGATGGATCACCGAATGCGGACGCAGGAACAGCACGTCGCGCACGATCGGCCCGGCCAGCTTTTCCAGCAGGGGCGCCACACGCGCGCCCACGCCCTTCAGCGAGGTGATCGGCGCATAAAGCGGAAAGAGAATCTCGGGCCGCATGGCGCGGAACATAGCGCGACCATGGACACCTCGCCCGACCCATGTTGAACTTCCACAAATCCTGTGGGGGGAAACTGATGCGTAAGACGCTCTTAGTGGCGGCATGTGTCGCCTTGCTTGCCGGTTGCAGCCAATCCGTCGAAGACACCAAGACAGCCAGCGCGGGGACGGCGCCGGTCGCGCCGCCCGCCGTGCCGGCGGACCCGAGCTTCACCGGCCTGACTCGCCCGAAGGGCGATGAGCAGTTCGGCTACTACCTGCCGGCCAACGAAGTGAAGATTGGTCACTACCGGCTGGATCACTTGCACATCGCTGGGCAGCAGGGCTTCAACGACTGGGAGAGCGGCCAGCGGACCAAGACCTACGCCCCGGTCATGCTCGAATTCGTCGACGTCACCAGTCCGTCGCGAGTGAACGCCCTAGGCAACACAGTCTATTCGGTGAAGCTCAAGGTGCTGCCAACGGCCTATTTGGTCAGCGATGACCACGTCCGCCTGGTCGGCAGCCATCCCAAGCTCGGGGAGGTTCGCCTGGACGCGAAGATCGACCCGGCGATGCTCAAGAAATCCAAGTCGGCCAAGGGCAAGAACGGTGAAACCGTCGCCGCGGGCGCGCTGCAGGTGGGCGATACGCCCTTCAACAACGTCGCTTTCACCTGGCGCGGAGGCGATTGGGGCTGATCTCCCCTGGCGTGAGCGGGCGGGGCGGCCTATATCGGCCGCTCCGTCATGAGCACCGACGACACACGATTGAAGCGTTTGAAGTTCCGGGCCTGGCACCGGGGCTTCCGGGAAGCGGATCTCATCCTGGGGCCGTTCGCGGATACCCATGGGCCGAATCTCACGCCCGAGCTGCTGGACGCCTTCGAGGCGTTGCTGGAACAGCCTGACCAGGATCTCTACGAGTGGATCGTGGAGCGGACGCCCACCCCGACTGAGCACGACGGGGAAATTATGCGCATGATCAAGCAGTTCCGCTTCGAAGCTTTCGAGGCTCGCGGAGGACCGCATGGCGGCTGACGGCTTCCGCGCCCCGACGGCGGCGGAGACCCGGCGTATCGCCCAGGACCCCGGCCGACTGGATCTGGTCGGCGCGCCGGAAGGGTTTGACGCGCTCGTCCTGTCCGACATCGTCAAGGCGCGCGGCGGGCTTTCTGTCTTTGTCGCGCGGGATGGTTCACGTCTTTCGGCCTTCGTCGACGCCTTCCGGTTCTTTGCTTCCAGTGTTGAGGTGGTCCGCTTTCCCTCATGGGATTGCCTGCCCTACGACCGCATTGGTCCCTCGCCGGGCGTAGCCGCCGAGCGGATGACGGCCCTGGCCCGGCTGGCCCAGGGTTTCGATTCGAAGAAGCCGGCTTTGCTGGTGACGACGGTTCCTGCGCTTCTTCAGCGCGTACCGCCCAAGTCCGCGGTGGAGGGCGCTGCCTATTCGGCCAAGGTGGGAAACGTCGTCGAGATCGCCGATCTTGAGCGCTACTTTGCGATCAACGGCTATAGCCGCGCCTCGACCGTATCCGAGCGCGGCGAGTTCGCGATCCGCGGCGGCGTCATCGACGTCTTCCCGCCGAGCGCGGACGAGCCGGTCCGCCTGGATCTGTTCGGCGACACGCTGGAGTCGATCCGGGGCTTCGATCCCGAGACACAGCGCTCGACGCGCCAACTCAAAGAGGTCTCGCTCCTACCGGTCAGCGAGGCGCTACTCGACAAGGACGCCGTCGCCCGTTTCCGCCGAGGTTATGTGGAAGCGTTCGGCGCGCCTGGCGGCGATCCGCTCTACGACACGGTCAGCGAAGGCGGCCGGCGCGCGGGCATGGAGCACTGGCTCCCCCTGTTCTACCCGGATATGGCGACGTTGCTGGACTACCTGCCGTCCGACACCCTGATCGCCCTGGATCATCTCGCCGACGCCGCACGCGACGAACGGCTAGCGATGATCGCCGACGCCTACGACGCCCGAAACCAGACGGATCGCAAGGTTCACTACCGCCCGCTCGAGCCGGCGCGTCTCTACATGGACGCCGACGAATATCGCGAACGTTTGGCTGTCCGCGCGACCCGCCGCTTCTCCGCCTTCCAGGAGGTCGAGGGCGAGACCGTCATCGATATGGGCGCTCGCCAGGGCCGCACCTTCACCGCCGAGCGGCAGCAGGACTCGGTGAACCTGTTCGAGGCCACGGCCGATCACGCCCGCCGCCTGGTCGGCGAGGGCAAGCGGGTTCTCTTCGCCTCTTGGTCCGAAGGCTCCTCGGACCGTCTCGGCTCGATGCTGGCCGATCACGGCCTCAAGAATATCTCGCTCGCGCCTTACTGGGATGCGGCGCGGTCCGCCGACCCGAAGATTTTCCAGCGCGTCGTGCTGCCGCTGGATTCCGGGTTTGAGACTGACAAGCTCGCCGTCATCTCGGAAACCGACATCCTCGGCGATCGCCTGGCGCGTCCGCGCCGTCGCCGGCGGGCGTCGAACTTCCTTGCCGAGGCTTCCGCGCTAACGCCCGGCGACCTCGTCGTCCACATCGACCACGGCATCGGCCGCTATGAGGGCCTGAAGACCCTCGACGTCCAGGGCGCGCCGCACGACTGCTTGGAACTGCAATACGGCGGCGAGGCCAAGCTCTATCTGCCGGTCGAAAACATCGACCTGCTCACCCGCTACGGCAGCGATGGCGAGGGCGTCCAGCTCGACCGTCTGGGCGGCGCGGCCTGGCAAGCTCGGAAAGCCAAGGCCAAAGAGCGCCTGCGTGAGATGGCCATGGGCCTCATCCGCATCGCCGCGGAGCGGGCCACCAAGGAGACCGAAGCCGTCGTTCCGCCGCATGGCGTCTTCGACGAGTTCTGCGCCCGCTTCCCCTACGAAGAGACCGAAGATCAGCTCAACGCCATCGGCGACGTGCTGGAGGATCTCGGCGCTGGCCGGCCGATGGACCGCCTCATCTGCGGCGATGTCGGGTTTGGCAAGACCGAGGTCGCTCTCCGCGGCGCCTTCGTGGTCGCCATGAGCGGCCAGCAGGTGGCTGTCGTCGCGCCGACGACGCTCCTGGCGCGTCAGCACTACAAGACCTTCTCCGAGCGCTTCCAGGGCTGGCCGGTGAAAGTCCGCCGGCTCTCGCGCCTGGTTCCCGCCAAGGAGGCGAGCGAAACCCGCGAGGCGCTGAAGAACGGCGAGGTCGAGATCATCGTCGGAACCCACGCGGTGCTGTCGAAACAGGTCTCCTTCAACAACCTTGGCCTCGTCATCGTCGACGAGGAGCAGCACTTCGGGGTCAAGCACAAGGAGAAGCTCAAGGAGCTTCGCGCCGACGTGCACATGCTGACCCTGACGGCGACGCCGATCCCGCGCACCTTGCAGATGTCACTGTCGGGCATCCGGGAGATGTCGATCATCGCCACGCCGCCGGTCGATCGCCTGGCCGTGCGGACCTACATCACGCCTTTCGACCCTGTGGTCGTCCGCGAGGCGTTGCTGCGCGAGAAGTATCGCGGCGGACAGGCCTACTACGTCGCCCCGCGGATCAGCGACCTGCCCGATCTGCAGAAATTCCTGCGCGAACAGGTCCCCGAGGTGAAATTCGTGGTCGGTCATGGCCAGATGGCCCCGACCCAGCTCGAGGAGGTGATGAGCGCCTTCTACGAGGGGCAGTATGACGTGCTGCTGTCGACGACCATCGTCGAGAGCGGCCTCGACATCCCGACGGCCAACACCATGATCCTGCATCGGGCCGACATGTTCGGTCTGGCCCAGATGTACCAGCTTCGCGGCCGTGTCGGCCGGGCCAAGGCGCGGGCCTATGCCTATCTGACGACGCCTGCCGAGAAGCAGATCACCCTCTCGGCCGAGCGTCGCCTGAAGGTCCTGCAGTCCCTCGACAGTCTGGGCGCTGGTTTCCAGCTCGCGAGCCACGACCTAGACCAACGCGGCGGCGGCAACCTGCTGGGCGAAGAACAGTCGGGTCACATCCGGGAAATCGGGGTCGAGCTTTACCAGCAGATGCTGGAAGACGCCGTCAACGAGCTCAAGGAACTGGCGGGCAAGGGCGAAGCGGCCGATCGTGGCTGGTCGCCGCAGATCAACACCGGCGCGGCGGTGCTGATCCCCGAAGACTACGTTCCCGATCTGAACGTCCGACTCTCGCTCTATCGCCGCCTGTCCGACGCCGAGAAATCGACCGACCGCGAGGCGCTGGCCGCCGAGATGATCGACCGCTTCGGCCCGCTTCCGGCCGAGGCTGGCCAACTTCTGAAGGTCGTGGCCATCAAGGGCATGTGCCGCGAGGCGAATGTCGCGAAGATCGACGTGGGCCCGAAGGGCGCGGTCGTCACCTTCCGGGGTGATGAGTTCAAGAACCCCATGGGCCTGGTTGGCTTCGTTCAGAAGAACCAGGTCGCTTGGAAGATCCGTCCGGACCACAAGGTCGTGGTCAAGGGCGAGTGGGAGACGCCCGAGCAGCGCCTGGGCGCGGCCGAACGCATCCTGACCGAGCTCTCCAAGCTCGCCGCCTGATCAGGGCGCAGATCTTGCCTGCTGCAAGATGCGGCGCGCCCTGATCCACATCTCCAGGCGCTGCGCGCAGATCAGGCCCGCCGCCATCAGCAGGAAGACCTCGGCGATGTCCGCGGCGCCGACGTGCAGTTCGCGGGCGTGCCCCGCGGCGTAGTCCTTCAGGGCGAAGCGAACCAGGAATAGGCCGGCGATCAGCGCCATGCCGATCGGCGACGGGCGGCTGGTGAGGTCGTGCCTGGCCGGGTCGATGGTGATGTTCGTGGTCCGGCCCCGCCACCAGCCAAGGCCGAGGCCCACCCCAAGGGCGAACACCTCGATGACCAGGACGGAGAACCTGTGCGGCGGCTGAAGTCCCAGGGTCACGCCAACCGCAGTCAGCACCAGCGCCGGCATGATCCACATGCGTTCGACCCGTAACCGGCGCGCCCTGACGCCACGCAGGACGATCAAGCCCACCGCGATCGCCGGAGCGACGTAGGCCCAGGCTCCTTGCGGTTCGCCGAGGCCGTTCATCCGACCTTGCGCTGGGCCTCGGCCGCAGCCTCCTCAAGCGCCTTGCCGATCGGCTCGTCGGCGCCGACTTCGGCGACCCCGATGTCGAATTCGACCACGAACGGCGGCTTGCCCTGGCCCGCCTCGAAGGCGGTGCAGCCGATGACGGCTGCAATACGCTCGCCCGCCGCCCGCGCGGCGGCCTTGCCCGTGGAGGGCAGGGCGAGGGCGAACACCTCCTGGCTTAGCCGAGCGGCGGTGTCCTCGGCGCGCACCAGCCGGCCGATCATCGAGCCGATCTGCGGGATGGCCTTGTCCAGCCAGCCCTCGGTCCGCGCCGCGACGACGTCGGAGCGGTCGGCAACCTTCAGGACGCACACCGATAGCTGGCGTCCCCGGGCCCGCGAGCTCTGGGCCAGTCGCGCGATGTGGCGGGCGAATAGGTCACGGGTGAAGAGCCCGGTCGTCGGATCCATTAGACCGGAATCCCGAGCGTTCTCCAGGGCGCGCCGCACGGCGATCTGACGCCGGTTGCTGCGCGCCAGTTCCAGGATCCGTCGCGCGGTCTCGCCCTCGGCGGTCTCCGGCGACGCGACGTCCGAAACCCCCCGATGATAGGCTTCCGACTGGGTGACGTAAGTTTCTTCACGCAGATAGAGCAGGGCCGGCGTGTGATAGAGCCGGGTGTTCCGCCGCATGCCTGCCGCGATGGAGAGCGCTTCCTGCGTGGTGTCGCCGCCCCACAGGACGACGGCGTCGAACGGGCGTTCATGCAGGTAGTCAAAGGCGGTGTAGGCGGTGAACGCACCCACCACCTCGGCGCCCGACCGGGTCAGGGCGTTGGACAGGGCCAGGAACTGCGGGGCAGGCTCGCCGATGGCGAGCACGTGATACGGGGTGCTCTCGGGGATGGGCGGCTCCAGCCGCCGGCCGTGCTCGGCGAAGGTTTCCAGCCGCAGCTCGAACTCCTCCTCCTCGATCGCGGTGCGGACCAGGGTCTCCAGCCGGGCCGCCACCTGGGCCGGGTGCGCCGGTCCGGCCAGCACTAGGTCGAAGCCGTAGGGCTCCAGCTCCGGCCCAGGATCGCCGATGGCGATGACGGGCAGCCGGCGGGGCGCGCAGCCCGACTTCAGCCGCTCGGCCATGCTCAGTGCTTCCGGGCCGCCGGTCGCAAGATCGATGATCGCGGCCTCGACCTTCATGTCCGCCAGCGCCGTCAGCGCCGCGTACGGACCACGCGCAGTGACGGTTCGCCAGCCGAGCCGGTCCAGCCCTTCAGCCAGCGGCCCGATCAGGGCGTCGTCCTTCGCGACGATCAACACACGCGCCTGGACGCCCGCCGTCATTTCCTTAAATCCTGGCCACGTTACGACCCGGCCAGGCATGGCGCGGGAATCGAACCTCGGCGCGACTATACAGCCGCGCGCCGCATGAGACAGCGAAGCCGTAAGAGCGGCTGTGGAGGGAGGACAAGATGGGGGAAACTCTCGCGGGCCAGGTGGCGGTCGTCACAGGCGCATCTGGTGGCCTTGGCGCGCATTTCGCCAGGGTGCTGGCGGCGGCAGGGGCGAAGGTCGCCCTGACAGCCCGCCGCCTCGACATGGTCGAGGCCGAAGCCGGCCACATAGCCGGGCTGGGTGGCCAGGCCATGGCCTTGAAGCTGGACGTCGCCGACGTCGGCGCTATCGGCCCGGCTTTTGATGAGGTCGAGGCGGCCTTCGGTCCGATTTCGATTCTGGTGAACAACGCGGGCGTGGGCGGCGAAGGTCTCGCTCTGGACCTCTCCGTCGAGGACTGGGACCGCACGTTCGACGTCAATGTGCGGGGCGTGTTCTTCTGCGCGCAGCAGGCGGCCCGTCGGATGATCGCCTCTGGCGTGGCCGAGCGCGGGGTCGCCCGCATTGTGAACATCGCCTCGATCGCCTCGCATACCGTGCTGCCGGGCCTCTCGGCGTACTGCTCGTCCAAGGCGGCGGTGGCCATGATGACCCGCGGCCTGGCGCGCGAATGGGCGCGCCGCGGCGTCGCGGTGAACGCGATCTGCCCAGGCTACATCGAGACCGACATCAACTCCGACTGGTTCAAGACTGAGGGTGGCCAGAAGCAGCTCAAGGGCTTTCCTCGCCGCCGGCTGATGGACGCCGAAGACCTTGATGCAGCCCTGCTGATGCTCGCCGGCCCTGCCGGAAAGGCGATCACCGGGACGGTCATCACCATCGACGATGGACAGTCGCTGCCCGGCGGCGGGTGAGGGTTTGCGTGACGGAGCGTCATCGCTCCTAGGTTGGCCGCCAAGCACAGGGAGAGAAATGCATGCGTCAGGGACCGCTCGCGGGGCTTAAGGTCGTCGAGTTCGCCGGGATCGGGCCGGGACCATTCTGCGGCATGCTGCTCTCCGATCTCGGCGCCGACGTGGTGCGCATCGATCGCAAGGGGCAGGGCAAGGGCGCGCCCAGCGACATCACCAGCCGCGGCCGCCGCTCGGTGGGGCTGGACCTCAAGAACCCCGCCGCTATCGAAACCTGCCTCAAGCTCATGGAAGAGGCCGACGCGATCATCGAAGGGTTCCGTCCCGGGGTGATGGAGCGCCTGGGCCTTGGTCCGGATGTCGCGCTCAAGCGCAACCCCAAGCTCGTCTATGGCCGCATGACCGGCTGGGGCCAGTTCGGCCCTTACGCCAACGCCGCCGGCCATGACATGAACTACATCGCCATCACGGGCGCGCTGCACGCCATCGGGACTAGCGACAAGCCGGTGCCGCCGCTCAACCTCGTCGGCGATTTCGGTGGCGGGGCGCTCTATCTGGCGTTCGGCCTGCTGGCCGGCGTGATCCATGCCCGCGCCAGCGGCCAGGGTCAGGTCATCGACTGCGCCATGAGCGACGGGGCGGCCTCGCTGATGGCCATGTTCTATGGCTTCAAGGCTAGCGGGATGTGGAAGGAAGAACGGCGGGCGAACCTCCTCGACGGTGGCGCGCACTTCTACGACACCTACCAATGTTCGGACGGCAAATGGATCTCCATCGGATCCATCGAGCCCCAGTTCTACGCGCTGTTGCTCGAGAAGACGGGTATCAACGACCCCGACTTCGCCGCCCAGATGGATCGCGGACGCTGGGATTCGCTGCGGGAAAAGCTGGGCCACGTCATCGCCCAGAAGACCCAGCAGGAGTGGTGCCAGATCATGGACGCCACGGACGTCTGCTTCGCCCCGGTGCTCGACCTCGATGAAGCGCCCAAGCACGCCCACAACGTTGCGCGGAAGACCTTCGTGGAAATCGATGGGGTCGTGCAGCCTGCGCCCGCGCCGCGATTCTCGGCGACCCCCGGCGCCATCCAGGGGCCGCCTCCTGCTGTCGGCGCTCACGACCAGCAGGCTCTGACCGAGTGGGGCTTCACCGGCGATCAGATCGCGGACCTGCGATCGGCGGGCGCCTTGGCCTAAACGTCTCGATCGGCTTCATCCGGCCGAAGCCGGGATGAAGCCGACCACGATTTCCTACTTCGTCGGGGCCACCATGACCTGCAGGTCGGTCGCTTCCTTCTTTTGGGATTCATGCTCGTCGGGATGCAGCGGGATCAGGCCGCGCTGCTGCAGGTAGCCGCCCTTGCCGGTCGCCGCGTCTGAGACGAAGGCCGCCACGTAGTCGCGCAGGCCCGGGATGACTCCGATATTGGCCTTCTTCACGTAGATGTAGAGCGACCGCGATACCGGATAGGTGCCGTTCGAGATCGTTTCGAAGGTCGGCGCGACACCGTCCACCGTGGCCGCCTTCACCGAGTCCAGGTTGTTCTCGAGGAAGGAGTAGCCGAACACGCCCAGGGCATTGGGCGTCTTGGTCAGCGTCTGGACGATGGCGTTGTCGTTCTCGCCGGAGTCGATCCAGGCGCCGTCGCTGCGGATCGTGTGCGCCTTGGCCTTGAAGGCGTCCTCATCCTTGCCGCGCAGGGTTTCGAGCAGCGGGATCGCGCGCGCGCCCTTTTCCATCGCCAGTTCGGAGAAGGCGTCGCGGGTGCCGGAGGTCGGCGGCGGGCCATAGACGACGATGGCCTGGGCCGGCAGGCTGGCGTCGACGTCCTTCCAGCTCTTCGAGGTGTTCTTGGTGAAGCCGGTGGGCGAGGGCAGCTCGGCCGCTAGGCCGCGATAGACCTGCTCCAGCTTGAAATTGAAGGTCGGCCCGCCTTTGGCGTTGGCGATCACGATGCCGTCATAGCCGATCTTGATGGCGACGATGTCGGTGACGCCGTTCGCGACGCACTGGTCGTATTCCGACTTCTTCATCTCGCGCGAGGCGTTGGCGATGTCGGGATAGGCCGCGCCGGCGCCGCCGCAGAAAAGCTTGAAGCCGCCACCGGTGCCCAGGCTCTCGACCTTGGCCGGCCGGCCGCCCGTCGTGCGCGCGACGTTTTCGGCCACTCGCGTCGCGAACGGGAAGACCGTGGACGAACCAGCCGCCCAGACCTGGTTGCGGCCGCTGGCGCTCGGGCCGGCGGCCTTCTCGGCCCCGCCCTTGGAGGTCTGTTGGCCGCAGGCGCTCAGGGCGATCGCTGCGACGGCGAGATAGGCGAAAGGCTTCATGTTTGGCTCCGCACCAGTGTTGGCCCGCGCTAGCATCCTTGTTTGACGGTTATGTGAAGGTTGGGTGACTGATGCGGTTCCCTGAACGCTGTCTTCGAACTCCGTTCAGGCTCGGTTCAGTCAGGAAAATCCATTGTCGCCCACAGGTTGGCCGCCGCAATCTCCCGTCCCTCGACGCAGTGGCCAACCGGATGGACGACACGCCCATCGGCGGCGCGCCGGTTCTCAGAACGGGACCGGCGCGTCGTTGCATATCGTTGTGCGGTGATCATCGCTTGCACCTGAGGGCGAGCTTGAGCACCTTCCGCGCCATGTCGCTGTCGCAGAGACTCCAGCACCTGCGCAGGATCGAGTGGGATCCCGTACACTGGCTTCGCCTTGCGCTGCTGGTGACGGGCCGTGCGCTCCGTCGGCTGTGGGGGCGGGACGTCATGCTCTACACGGGCGGTGTGTCCTTCTTCGCGATGCTGGCGGTGTTTCCGGCCCTGGCCATCGGCATCGGGCTCTACAGCCTGCTGGTCGATCCGGGTGAAGTGGCTCATCAAGCCGAGGCGATGGCGCGGCTTCTGCCATCCGGGGCCCAGCGTCTGTTCCAGGACGAATTGGAGCGCCTCGCGCAGACCCCGTTGCAGGCGGTCTCCACTCAGAGCGGCGTGGCGCTGATCATCGGCGCCTACGCCTCGCATCGGGGCTTCAAGGATCTGCTGGCGGGACTTTCGTTCATTCACGACGATGAGGCGCCGCGCGGCTTCGTCAGTTTCAATCTGCTTGCCTTGGCGGTCCTGATCGCCGCGTTCGTGATGCTGGCCTTCTTCTCGGCGATCTTCTTCTATTTCCGCTTCATCGCCGCGGCCTTCGGCCTGCGTCCCCTGGCCGGGGTGTCATGGCTCTACAGCGAGTGGACCTGGGCGAGTTTCGGCCTGACCTTCGCCATGAGCCTCATCTACCGCTTTGCGATGTCCAGCCGGCCGATCGCCTGGCTGCCGTCCGTCCTGGGCGGGATTTCGGCCGCTCTGCTGTGCGTGGGCGTATCCTGGGCCAGCGCCATCTACGTCGAGCAGATCGCCCACCTGGGCGCAACCTACGGCTCGGTCGCCACCGTCGTCGTGTTCCTGATCTGGCTCTCCTGGAGCGTGAACGCGATCTTCTTCGGCGGGGCCTTCGCGACCGAGATCGAGATCATGCTGGAGCACCGCCGCAGTCTCGCGGCGCTACCCGATCTCCGCGACGAGGGACCTAGGCTGGTTTCCGGACCAGAAAGCTGAGCGCGCCGTCGGCCTCGGAGCGGTCGACGATCTCAAAGCCCGCGCCGGCCACGAAATGAGGAACGTCGATCCGCGCCAGCGGGTCGTCGGCAAGCAATCGGACGCAGGCGCCCGCGGGGGCGTCTTCCAAGGCGCGGCGCAGCCGTAGGGTCGGCACCGGACAGCGGTGGCCGCGCGCATCGACAGTGATCTCGGTCGAGGACATGGACCGGGCCAATACAATCGCCGAGCCGCGAACCCAAGCTCGGCTTTCAGCGTTGAGCCTCACTCGACGCAAAAACCCGAGGGGAGGGCGCATGTCGGAGAGCTTCACAACCAACGTCCCAGCGCGGCTGGATCGGCTGCCTTGGAGCAAGTTTCACTGGCTCGTGGTCACGGCCCTCGGGATCACCTGGATTCTCGACGGTCTGGAAGTCACGCTGGTGGGCTCCTTGTCTCCAGCGATTTCCGAGGGACTTGGGCTCTCCACGACCCAGATCGGTCTGACGGGCAGCGCCTATATCCTCGGCGCGGTTCTGGGGGCGCTCGTCTTCGGGCGCTTGACCGACACGTTCGGCCGGCGACGGCTCTTCACCATTACGGTCGGTGTCTATCTGCTGGCGACCATCGCTACCGGTTTCGCCTGGGACTTCTGGTCCTTCATGCTGTTCCGCTTTCTCACCGGGGCTGGAATCGGCGGCGAGTACGGCGCTGTGAAC
>JAEXKM010000114.1 GCA_023445705.1 Pseudomonadota bacterium | reverse complement strand
CCGTCGTTCATGTAGCTGGCGATGCCTTCGCCGTAGACCGCGCCCAGGTGAATGACGTCCTTCTCGAACACCTTGATGTTCGAGGTCAGGTTGATCCCCCAGCCGGTCTTGCTGTCCGACGGTTCGTTGTTCGGGGTCCCGGCCGTTTCGAACCCGACCCGGCGCAGAATGCCCGCAACCTGGATATGCCCCCAGTCGCCGGTATGGCGGAACTGGGCGGTCAGGTCGGGAATCTCCTCGTCGCCTTGCAGGCTGCCGGCGATGTCGGAGTCGAGCAGGCGGACGTTGCCCGGGTCGATGTCGTTGCTGGGTTGCTCGAGGGCGACCGCGAACTGGTTGGCGCCGGAGACGTACGTGTAGCGGATCTGCGGGTTGCGCAGGAACACCATGCCGTTCGGACCCCAGTAGTCGACCGTATTGGGGAAGGTGTCGCCATCCATGAATAGGCTGTTGGTCTGGCCCGCGAGGATCGGGCCCCACTCGCCATAGGCGTGGCGCAGGCGGAACGTCGTCTGGCCGGCGTCACCGCCGACGCCATAGAGGTCGAACTCGAAGCGGACGAAGAGGTCCTTGCCGGCGATGGGCTGCTTGGCGCGGACGCCGAAGCGCGATTGCCGCACGCTGATGATGCTTTGACCGTCATCGCCGTAGAGGCCGGAGATCGTCGGAATCTTCGAGGGGCGAAGGGTGGCGTCCCAGTCGGGATGGACCCGCTTGAAGTCCTGGATGTAGTCGACCTGTGCGAAGCCGTAGATCTCAAACGATCCGCCATTGCCGCCCCCGCCGCCGGCGGGCGCCGAACTCGGGGCCGCCGCGTAGGTGGCGGGCGGCGCCTCGGCCACCGGAGGGGCGCCTGTCGCGGCGTTCAGTTGGTTCTGCAGGGCGGTGACCTTGCGCTCTCGTTCGACCGCTTCGGCGCGGGCGCGTTCGGCGTCGGCGCGCAGCGCCTGCAGCTCGCTTTGAAGCTGTGCGGCCTGCTGGGCCGTGAGCGTAGAGGTTTGAGCAAAAGCCTGCCCGCCAGACAGGAGCGCAGCGACCGAGGCTGCGCCAGCGAGAGCGGTGCGGCCTAGATATGGTCGATGCGTTGAAAGGGGCTGGGTACGAGCACGCATGTACATTCTCCCCAGGAACGGCGCCTATCTCGCCAACGTCGGCGAGATTGACGTCGGTCGGTGAAGCTTAGACATCAGTGTAATTGCCCATGTGACTCATGGTTTTTGCCTATGTCGTTAAGATTGCAACCAAGGATAAGCGGCAATCTATCCCTGATGGAGCGCCGTGGATTAGACACGGGGTGGGGTGAATTACCTAGGTGTGCCTGAGATAATACTCGGCTTCGAGCAAACCCAATCGACACTGCCGCTTGTGGCAAGTCACTATCGCTCAGCTTTTGTCAAAGGCGGCGGGAGTACTTGCGGGGATGAGTGGACGGTCGGGACATTTAGTCTTGAAACCCTTTGGGGGCTGGACGTCGGGGCGCTGGGCTTCGTTACTCTGCGCCGCTGCGGTCGGGGCGCTGTGGTCCGGGGCCGCGAACGCCCAGGCCGCCTCGACGCTGGAGCCTGCGCAGCGCCAGCGGGTCGAGCAGGAGCTCAACGACATCAAGGCTTCCCGCCAGGACATGGCGCGTCAGATGGACAATATGGACGCCCGCATCCGCGCGCTCGAAGTCGAGCTTCGCGGCGGCGCCGCGGCCGCCGGCGGAGCCGCGGAGGCGCCGCCGCCAGTCCCCGCGCCTGCACAGACGGAAACGGCGTCCGCCGCAGGAGCGGAACAGGCGCCCGCGCCTGTAGCCCAAGCCAGCCCGACCTGGGGGACTTTCGAGCCCGGCAAGGGCTTCGTGCTGGTCAGGAACGAGCTCGGCGAAGCCTCGTTCGCGCTGGTCAGCTATGTCCGCTACCTGAACCAGACCAATCTTGAAGACACCTATACCGACTCCTTTGGCCGGACCATTCCGATCCAGACGCGGCAGGACCTGCAGCTCTCCAAGGTGCAGATCACCCTGAAGGGGTGGCTGTTCGATCCGAAGTTCAACTACAACGCCTACTTCTGGACCTCGAACTCGAACCAGGGGCAGAGCGCCCAGGTCGTCGGCGCCGGCAATCTCTCCTATCACTTCAACAGCGCCCTGCAGGTATTCGCCGGCGTGCAGTCGGTGCCCTCCACCCGCTCGACCAATCGGACGTTCCCGTACTGGCTGCGCAACGACAACCGGCCGATCGCCGACGAGTTCTTCCGCGGGTCCTACACCCAGGGCATCTGGGCGCAGGGCAAGATCGAACGAGGGCTGGAATACCGGGTGATGCTGGCGAACAATCTCAGCGCCCTGGGCGTCAACGCCGGGCAGTTGGACGCCAAGCTCAATACATTCTCAGGCGCGCTGGCCTGGATGCCGACTACGGGCGAATTCGGACCGTTGGCCGGCTTCGGCGATTTCGAGGAGCACCAGGAGGTCGCGACGCTGTTTGGCGTTCACTACACCAGCAGCACCGAGACGCCGCAGTCTCAGCCAGGGACGGAGAGCATCGAGAACACGCAACTGCGTCTCTCGGACGGGACCCTGCTGTTCAAGGTCGACGCCTTCAACACGCCGGGGCGGATCACCGAGGCGCGTTACCAGATGTTGGATCTGAACGCCGCCGTGAAATACCGCGGATACTCGCTGGAGTTCGAGTACTACGCCCGGTGGCTCAACGACTTCACTGTGGAAGGGGTCGTGCCTGTCGGCAGTCTCTTCGACAGCGGCTTCCAACTGCAGGCTTCGGCGATGCTCGTGCCTCGGAAGTTGCAGCTCTACGTGTCCGGATCCAAGATCTTCGGGGAATACGGCGACCCTTATGACGTGGCGCTGGGGGTGAACTGGTTCCCCTTGAATCGGAAGGAGTTCCGGATCAACGCCATGGGCCTCTACGTCGATCGCTCGCCGGTCGGCTACAGCGCCTATCCGCTGCCGGTCGGCGGCGACGGCTTCACCTTCCTGACGGATTTCTCGCTGGTGTTCTGAGACGCGTTGCCCACAACTTCTGGTCGTGTGGGTGCTTGAATACATGTCCCGGAGTTTGCTTCGTCGAGTCTTCGGTGTCGCGTTGTTGGATGATGTAAGGGTTTTCACCAATATTCACTGGATCGGGACGGTGCGTATCGTTTTTTGAATACTCTTCGGTGTTTGGCAAAAAATCGTCGTAGCGCACGGAGTTCGGGACGTGAAAAACACGCGGACGCTTGTCGCCGTAGCGAGTTCTGTAGGGCTCCTGATGTTTCAGGCCCAAGCGGCTCTCGCACAGCAGACCCCATCGCCGACCGCTCCCGCCGCGCAGTCGCCGCCCGCGCCGGAGGTCGAGCCGGACGCCGTGCAGGCGCTCAAGCGCATGGGGGCCTATCTGGGCACGATGGCGACGTTCCAACTGACCGCCGATACGTCCTTGGACGTCGTCACGGTGGACGGCCAACGACTGCAGCTCGACGCCGTCACGACCTACAAGGTTCGCAGGCCCGATGGCTTCGTCATCACGATGAAGAGCGACATCAAGAACAGGACCTTCATCTACGACGGGAAGACTTTCACGCTCTATGCGCCCGAGCTGAAATATTACGCGACGGTGGCGGCGCCGCCGACCATCCTGGCGACGCTGGACAAGCTCTACGACACCTTCGGAATCTCCCTGCCGCTCGAAGACCTGTTCCATTGGAACAGCGGCGAGAACCGCGAGGCGAAACTGATCTCTGGTTTCAAGGTCGGGCCCGCGACCATCGATGGGGTGGAGACCGATCACTACGCCTTCCGAGAGAAGGGCATGGATTGGCAGATCTGGATCCAGAGGGGCGAGAAGCCGCTGCCCAGGAAGCTGGTCATCATCGACCGGACCGATGAGACCGCCCCGACCTATGTGGCGCGACTGAGCTGGGTCGAGAACCCGCGTCTGACGCCACAGGACTTCGCCTTCGCGCCAGCAAGCGACGCCCAGCCCATCAAAATGATGGCTGCGCGCTAAGGGAGGACGCCACATGACCAAGGCGCGCCGCTATCACGGCATTCTAGGGGCCACGATCGTCCTGCTCGTCACGACGACGGCGTTCGACAGCTATGCTCGAGGACGCGGCGGCGGCGGACTTCGCGGCGGCGGCATGTCGAGCATGAGCCGCGGATCTTCGATGAGCCGCGGGTCCATGGGCGGTCCCAGCCGCAGCAGCATGGGCTCGGCCTCCCGCTCCAGCGGTAGCCGGGGCGGAAGCTTCGGCGGGCAAACGCCGCGCCAGGGCGGCGGCGTCTCAAGCCGCCCCTCGGGAGACTTCTCGGCCGCACACCGCTCCACGGCGGGGCAGGGCGCCGCCGCCAATCGTCCGGCGATGGGGCAGGGCGCCGGTGCGAGAGCTGACGCAGGCGGAGGCGCTCGTGATCGCGCCGCCGCCGGGACGGGCGGACGGGCCGACGCGGGCAATCGCGGGGACGGAACGCGCCGCGGCGAGGCTGGGCAATTGCCCGCGCGCGGCGACGGCGACCGCACCAACAACATCAATCGCGGCGACATCAACGTCGGCAACGACATCAATATCGACGGCGACAACGATTGGGGCTGGGGCGGCTGGGACGACCATCCCATCGGCGCCGGCATCGCCTTCGGCACGGCGGCGGCCGTCACGTCGGCGGCCATCTACGGTTCGATGTACTATGCGCTGCCGTACGGCTGCGCGCCCTACTACCACTCGTACTATTCCTGCGGCGGCATGTACTACGAGCCGCGCTACGAGGGAGACACGGTGGTCTATGTGACGGTTCCTGATCCCGCATCGGACCAACCGCAGCAGCAGCCGCCGCCTCCTCCGCAACATCAGCCCCCGCCTCCGCCCGGGGCCGCCGCGGCGACCGTTGCGCCTTCGTCCCCCACCGTGACGGCCGAGCAGGTCAGGTAGTCGCCGCCGCTCGATCTAAGGGCGGCGGCCCGCTAGAACGAATAGCGGATGCGCAGGGCTGCGATATCGAGGCTCTGGCCGATCTGCACGCCGATCGGCGGCGTCGAGGGCGCCGGCCCGAACGGTTCGGGATCGAAGGAGTCCGCTGGATTCAGCCGATCGACCCGCACGTGCAGATAGTTGAACATCAGCCGGACGCGGGGGCGCGGATACCAGAGCAGCGCCGCGCCGACGATTTCCTGCCGCCCCCCGCGCACGCCAGCTTCGGGCGGGGCTTCGCCCGGTGAGCCCGCGCGATAGTTCAGGTCCATGACGCTGTAGCGGAACCCGAGCTCCCAGGCGCCCAGGCCGCCCTTGCCGAGCGGCGCATTAGGCTTTGGAAAGGCGAAGGCGCGGCGCGAGCGATCGAAGCGGCGTGTTTCGCCCGTAAGAATCCAGCTTCCCTGCACATAGAATCCGGTGAAGTTGGGATCACCGGACACGGCTCCATGCCGCTGGACGCCGAACCAGAAGCCCTCAGCCTGCAGATAGAGGTTCTTGTGCTGGGCCGCGAACTCGGCGCCGAGGACGGTCGTATGCCTGGCGTCGATGTCGCCGGTGTCGATCAGCGGCGTATCGTCGACGTCGATTTCCGGCGTGTTCAGGAAGCGGATGGGAAAGGCCTTGGGCTGTCCTTCCAGGTTCTTGCGGCCGGGCACGAGGACGTAGGTCCCATTCACCCCGAAGTGCAGGCGGTAGTCCTCCCGCCAGGTCATGGCCCGGGTATAGCGGCCGACGATGGCGGCGCGGGGGACGTAGTCCTCGGTGTCGGCCAGCAGCGGGCCGGTGACGCTGATCGTCGCCATGGAGGCCGCTTCCGCCCGCTTGAGCGTGACGCCGATGCGGCCGTCGCCCCCGCCGACCCCGCGCGCCAGATCGGCGGCGGTCGCACGTTCCAAAAACAGGGTGCTGTCGGAACTGGTCGCGCCTTCCATGTTGGTGGGTGGCGCGTAGGCCCCTGCCTGGACGGTGTACCGGCCGCGGTTGTAGCTGGCCCAGACCTCGGCGATCCGCGACTCTGTCGGGTCGTCCTGAGCCCCTAGTTCGAACATGGCGCGATAGGCGATGTATTCGCCGTGCGTGCCTTCCCAGCCCAGGCGCGCGCGACGCAGGTAGGAGCCGTCGCTGAGGTTTCGCGCACGCAGCGGGTCGCCCAGATGGACACCGCCGCGACGGAAGTCGGTGGTGGCCGGGCCCTCCATGGCCTGATCGTAGGTCGCGCCGTCGTACTGGAGGTACCCGTGAAAGGTCCACGCCCCGATCCGGAAGTCGAGGTCCAGCACTGACAGGATGTCGAGTGGATTGAAGGTGTCGTCCTGCGTCGGCGCTGGGGCCGCGGTTACCGTGGGCAGCGGCGCAGGCTCGGGCGGCGGCGATGGCTCTGTCCCGGCCAGCAATGCGGCGCTCGTCGCGACAAGCAGGTCCAATGTGGCGCGCCCTTCACGCGCCCATGGTGCGCGTTCACGTCATTGGGCCACTGCCGGGAGCGCAGGCCATCGGGTGCGTCCCGGAGACCCTCAACCTGAACTATGGAGGCGACGGTTCGCCGCTGTGCGCAGACGGCGCGTCCCGCTGGAGCGTGGCGGAGAGTTCCTCAAGCGCCACCTGCGGCACGCGCAAGGCGCCGGCCTGTGGCCGGTCCAGGTCGACGATCGTGACGATCATCATGCTGAATAGCAGGAGCAGGATCGCGCTCGCCTCGCGGTTCCCGGCCGGGTGCTCGCCCATCATGTATCCCAGGACCATTGCGGCCACGGCGATGTAGATGAAGAGGACGTCCATGATCCGCGCGGGGATGTGAACGCGCGCGGCGACCTCCCTGCGGGTGCCGACGTTGAGCACGTCGTTGACCGCCTCGACGAAGTAAGAGGCCATGTCGGTCTCGCGTACGGGCAGGACGGCTGTGCGCGTCTGCTCCCAGAGCCGCGTTCGCAGGGCGATGGACTGCTTCATCTTGCTTTCAGCGCCTTGGTCCCAGAGGCCTTCCGGGGCGACGCGCGTCTTCGCGTAGTCGCGCAGCGTCTGCTGAACCAACACCCTGTCGCGATCGTCGAGGAGGCTGGCGCGTAGATAGGCGGTGCTGATCGCGTTGGCCTCTTCCAGCACCAGGGCGCGCCGGGCGTCGAAGCGCTCCAGCGCGATAGAGAAGGTCAGGCCGATCACGAAGGCCAGGAGGCCGAAGATGGCGCCGACGATGTGCGCCTGGGCGGCCAGGGTGTTGTCCCCAGAAGCCCTGTGGCGGACCTTCCGCCAGCGATAGAGCAGGACGCCGGCTTCCCGGGCGATCAGGCAGACGACAAGCCAGGTCAGGCCGAGCAGCCATAACGGCATATAGTGGAACAGCGGATCGAGCAGGCCGCTTTGTTCCGCCATAGGTTGGCCCTTTCGATCTTCCCCGGCGCCGCCGGCCGACAGGCTTGCGCAGCGCTAGCGAGCCCGCACAGGCTAGCCTTCGCGCAAGGGCGACCAATCGGGAGAAACCCTCCAGTGACGGTTCGTGATCCCGCAGACAGGCGCGCCGGCGCGTCAGGACAGCCGGTCGCGGAAGTCCGGATAGTCGAACTGGCGGACCACCCGCAGAGCGTCGGTCTCGCTGTTCCAGAGCGCGATGGAGGGCAGGGGTACGCCGTTGAAGGTCGTGGTCTTGACCATCGAGTAGTGGGCCTGGTCCAGGAACGCGATGCGCGCGCCGGGCGCGGGCGGCCCATCGAACAGGTAGTCGCCGATGACATCGCCTGCCAGGCAGGACGGACCGCCAAGACGGATGGACACGCCGTCCTCGGCCTCGTCCAGCATCGCCGGGCGGTAGGGCGCCTCCAGCACGTCGGGCATGTGGCAGGTCGCCGAGATGTCGGTGATGGCGACGTGCATGTCGTTGTCGAAAGCGTCGAGAACCTCACCCACCAGGATGCCGGCGTCGAGCGCGATGGCCTCGCCCGGCTCGAGATAGACCTCGAGGCCATGGCGTTCCCGGACTTCGCGGAGGAAGGCGATGAGGTCCTCGCGGGCGTAGTCGGCGCGCGTGACGTGGTGCCCGCCGCCGAGGTTCAGCCACTTCAGGCCGCCCAGCAGCCCGTCGAGCCGCGGCTCCAGCGAGTCCCAGATCCGTCGCAGCGGTTCGAAGCCTTGTTCGCACAAGGCGTGGATGTGCAGGCCGTCGACCCCGCGCAGATGCTCGGGCCGCAGTTGGGAGACCGGAAAGCCGAGGCGAGACCCTGGGGAGCAGGGATCGTACTTGGCGACCTCCGCTTCGCTGTGTTCCGGGTTGAGCCGCAGGCCGATCTCGAAGACTACACCCTCGGCGCGCGCCTGGGCGAGGACGTCTTCGAACCGCGCGATCTGGGCCGGCGAGTTGAAGATCACCGTGTCGGAGAGGCGCAGGATCTCGGGCAAATCCTCGGCGCGGTAGGCGGGCGAATAGGTCGTCAGCTCGCCGCTGTAGTGTTCGCGGGCGAGGCGCGCTTCCCATAGGCCCGAGGCGCAGACGCCGTCGAGGTATTCGCCAACGAGATCGGCCAGCGACCACATGGCGAACGCCTTGAGCGCAAGCAGCACCCGCGCGCCTCCGCGATCGGCGACGTCCTTCAGCACGGTCAGGTTCCGCCGCACGGCCGCCTCGTCGACGACGAAGCAGGGCGAGGGCACGCGATGAAGGTCAAATCGAGCGAAGGCGCCCGGATCGCCGGCTTGGGTCTGCATGCGGAGAGCGTCAGAAGGCCAGCGGCGCGGGCAGATCCTGGACCTGCCAGGGCAGCCCCTGGCGGTTCATCTGGGCCATGAACGGATCGGGATCGAGTTGCTCCATGTTGAACACGCCCGCGCCCTTCCAGGCGCCGGTCAGCATGAGCGTGGCGCCGATCATCGCCGGCACGCCGGTGGTGTAGCTGACCGCCTGGCTGCCGGTCTCGGCATAGGCCTCTTCGTGATCGCAGACGTTGTAGATGTAGACCGTCTTCTCGCGGCCATCCTTCTGGCCCGTGGCGATGACGCCGATATTGGTCTTGCCCCGGGTAACCGCGCCCAGCGACGACGGCTCTGGGAGCAGGGCCTTCAGAAACTGCAGCGGGATGATTTCAACGCCCTGGAATTTCACCGGGTCGATGCGCGTCATGCCGACGTTCTCGAGCACTTCAAGGTGCTTCAGATAGCTGTCGCCGAAGGTCATCCAGAAGCGGATGCGATTGATTTCGGGGAAGAACTTGGCCAGCGATTCCAGCTCTTCGTGGTACATCAGGTACATGTTCCGCGGGCCGACCTCGGCGAAGTCGAACACCTGCTTGTGGGCCAGGGCAGGACCTTCCACCCACTGACCGTTCTCCCAATGGCGCGACGGCGCAGTGACTTCGCGCAGGTTGATCTCGGGATTGAAGTTCGTCGCGAAAGGGTGGCCGTGGTCGCCGCCGTTGCAGTCCAGGATGTCGAGCGTGTCGATCCGGTCGAGCAGGTGCTTGCGGGCGTAGGTGGCGAACACCGAGGTCGCGCCGGGGTCGAACCCGCATCCGAGCACCGCCATCAGGCCAGCGTCCTTGAAGCGATCCTGGTAGGCCCACTGCCAGCTGTATTCGAACTTCGCCTCGTCGCGCGGTTCGTAGTTGGCCGTGTCGAGATAGTTCGCGCCCGCCTTCAGGCAGGCCTCCATGATCGAGAGGTCCTGATAGGGCAGGGCCAGGTTGATCACCAGGTCGGGCTTTACGGCGTCGATCAGGGCCGCGGTCGCGTCGATGTCGTCCGCGTCCAGTTCAGCCGTCGCGATGTCTACGCCGGTCCGCTGCTTCACGGAAGCCGCGATCGCGTCACACTTCGAACGGCGACGGCTCGCCAGCGTGATTTGGGAGAAGATGTCAGGGTTCATCGCCATCTTGTGGACGGCGACCGACCCAACGCCACCGGCGCCGATCACTAGCACCTTGCTCATCTATCCAACTCCTGACGCCAATATTCCTAGCAACGCTCGTCGAGCCCAAAGCGTCGCGGCGGGCCTTATACGGACTCAGGGCGCGCGGGCAAACCGGCGCAAGGCTCGCTTAGGAAGCAATGCTCCCGCTGCATGGCCCCTGCTGCGCAGCCGTACCCGACTACCGCCAGCCCAATCTGAAACCGTCCCTATATAGCCGGACGCCGGAAGCCGCCTCGTGGCCTATAGCCGCGCTAGGCCGGTTGCCTTGCGCCGAAGCGCTCGGCCGAGCGGGCGCGGGCCTTGGCCGCTTCTTCCTCCCGATCCTTGGGTTTGGCGGTCGTCTCGAGGCTTTCGAACAATCTGCGAGCGACGGCGGCGACCTCGTCGACCGCCGTATCGAAAGCTTCGCGGTTCGCCTTCGAAGGCGCGTTGAAGCCGGACAGTTTGCGAACGAACTGGAGCGCGGCGTCGCGAACTTCCTCGTCCGTCGCGGGGGGATCGAAGTTGAACAGCGTCTTGATGTTGCGGCACATGGGCAAGCGTCTCCTTCTCCTCGGCTTCTGAGATGGGGGCGAGGATGAAGCCACGCCTCAATAAAAATGCTGGCCGTGAACGATACGACGCTGGCAATGAGGTAACCAGATGTGGCGCGTGGGCTCCCCCGCAGACAATCACGATCGCCCCATCGGCGCTGGCGACCCGATGGACCTCCTTGATCATCGCCTGGGTTCGCGCCAGCGCCTTCTGAGGATCAACCAGTTCTCTGACGACGGCGTCGAGG
>JAEXKM010000089.1 GCA_023445705.1 Pseudomonadota bacterium | reverse complement strand
GTCCCAGGCCGTGCCCATCTGGCCGCCCAATGGCACTCGCGCGTTGCGCGCGTCGCGGACCGCCTGCTGTTCCTGCCCGCTCGCCGTGGCGATCCCCGCCACCGCCATCGGCGTGTCCAGCAGGCCCATGGCGATCGCGTTGCAGCGGACGCCCTTGCCGGCGTTGGCCTGGGCCACGCTGGTGGTCAACCGGTTCACCGCGGCCTTGGACATCTCGTAGGCCGCCTGATTGCCGCCGGCGATCGAGGCCAGGGACGAGATGTTGACGATCGCGCCGGCGCCCTGTTCGCGCAGGGTCGGCAACACGGCCTTGGACACCTGCCAGGCGCCCTTCAGGTTCACCGCCATGATGCGGTCGAAGGCGTCCTCGGTCAGCCGGTGAGCGGAGCCATCGCCGCCGCCGCCGATCCCGACATTGTTCACGACGATGTCGATCCGTCCGAACCGCACCTTGGCCGCGCCGACCATCGCCTCGCAATCGGCAGCCTTGGTGATGTTGGCGGCGAAGGCGGCGGCGCGGCCGCCCTCTGCGACGATCTGGGCGGCGGTCTCTTCGGCCCGCTCGGCGAGGCGGTCGACGCACAGCACGTGGGCGCCTTCCCGCGCGAACAGCAGGGCGATGGCCCGGCCGTTGCCCACCGTCTCGCCCGGTGTCTGGCCAGCGCCCACCACGATGGCGGTCTTTCCCTCCAGCCGCATGTCAGTACCCTTTGAGGTCGGGGTCGAGGGTCTGGCCGGCGTCCAACTGCACGCCGAACGAATTCAGGATCATCGAGACCTGCGTGTACTGGCCGGCGGTGAACACCACGTCCATGCACTGCTTGTCGCTGAAGTGCGCCTTCAGCGCCGCCCAGGTGGCGTCGGTGATGAACTGGTCGCGGTGCAGTTCGTCGGAGGCGCGCAACAGGGCCTGATCCGCCGGGCTCCAGCCGGGCGCGTCGGCGCCGGCCTTGATCCGGGTCACCTCGTCCTGGGTCAGTCCCGCGCGGATGCCGATCGGCGTGTGCTGCGTCCACTCATAGCCGGAGCGGCAGAGATAGCCGATCCGCAGGATGACGATCTCCCGCTCGCGGGCGGGCAGGTCATTCTTCTTGGAGAGCACGTAGTTGCCCCATGCCAGGAACCCTTTCGCCGCCTTCGGCGCCTGGACCATGGTGCGGAAGATGTTCAGCACTCGGTCGCCCATCGGCGCGAGGATTTCCTTCTGCTCATCGTTGAGGTCGGCGTCCTGGACCGGCGCGATCCTGGGCTTGCTGAGGCGCATCCGCTTATCTCTCCCTTGGTTTGCTCGCCAGCAAACAGGCCACGGGCAGCGGGCGCAAGCGGTCGAGTACGGCGCGGCCTAGGCTTCGAGGTCGCTCTTGAGCTTGTCCAGCACGTCGGTCGCCCGCGCGGCGTAGGGCCCGATCCAGCGGTCGTGAATGTGCTTGATCGGCAGGGCGTTCAGATGGTTCCAGCGCTCGCGCCCTTCGCGCCTGGCGATCACCAGGTCGGCGGCTTCCAGGACCTTCAGATGCTGCATCACCGTGCAGCGGTCGAGCTCGGGAAAGCGCGTGCAGAGGTCGCCGGTGGTCAGCGGCCGGTCCTTGATCTCGTCCAGGATCCGACGCCGTGTCGGCGAGGACAAGGCCTTGAAAACGCGCTCTGATTCGGCGTCGCTTGACATGTTATATTTATATAACATTATGGGGTTCAGGCAAGGAGGAAAGCCTCATGGACCTGACCTTTCGAGTGAGCGCCCACATCTCGCGACCCGTTGCGGAGGTGTTCGAGGCGGTGGTGAACCCCGACCAGCTTTCGCGATACTTCACGACCGGCGGCGCCAAGGGCCGGCTGGAGACCGGGGCGACCGTCTACTGGGACTTCCACGACTTCCCGGGCGCCTTTCCCGTCTGGGTCATCGAGGTGGAGCCGGAGAAGAAGATCGTCTTCGAGTGGGCGGCGAACGACGGGCCTCCGGAGGGCGACGACCCGGTGCAGAGGACGGACTACAAGACGAGGGTCACCATGACCTTCGAGGCCCTCGATGGCGGCGCCCGCACATTGGTGGCGATCGAGGAACATGGCTGGCGTCAGAACGAGACGGGGCTGAAGGCCTCCTACGGCAACTGCCAGGGTTGGACCCAGATGCAGTGCGCTCTGAAGGCGTACCTCGAATACGGGATCAACCTGCGCGAGGGGATGTTCAAGTAAGGCCCAAACGCCCCGTCGAGCGTAGGGAAAAACGGCTGGCGCCTCATCACGGCTCAGCCGAGATTCGCCCCCTTAGCCAAGCAAGGGGAAAAGCCATGGCGATCTCACTCTACGACCTCAGCGTCGCGTCCTTCCTGCAGACCCTCGGCGGGGTCGCCGGTTTCCTCGACAGGGGCCTCGCCCATTGTCAGGACAACGGAATCGATCCGAACGAGATCGTCCAGTCGCGCATGTGCCCGGACATGTTCGACTTTCGGTTCCAGGTGCTGTCGGTCGCCCATCACTCGCTCGGCGCCATCGAGGGCGTGAAGGCCGGGGTGTTCTCGCCGGGCGGCGATCAAGCGGCCCAGACCTACGAGGACCTGCAGAAGGTGATCGCCGGCGCCGTCGCCGGCTTGAAGGCGCTGACGCCGGAGGAGGTCAACGCCTATGAGGGCAAGGACGTCGCCTTCGAGTTCCGCGGCGCCCGCATTCCGTTCGTCGCCGAGAACTTCCTGATGTCATTCTCGCTACCGAACTTCCACTTCCACGCCACGACCGCCTACGACCTGCTGCGCAGCCGCGGCGTGCCGATCGGCAAGCGTGACTATATGGGCCAGCTTCGGATGAAGGTTTAGGCGATGCGGTTGATGCTCCCCCGCTTGGGGGAGCTGTCAGCGAAGCTGACCGAGGGGGGCTCCCCGACAGGGGAGGACTGCCGAAGCGAGGCCGCCTATGGCGGCCCCCTCCGTCGCGCTGCGCGCGCCACCTCCCCAATGGGGGAGGATCTTTTCGGCCTTTAGCCCTGGCCGACCCGACCGGGCGCCGGCAGGACGTCGATCAGCTCGATGCGGAAGATCAGCACGCTGTTGGGCGGGATTTCGCCGCCGCCCGCGCCCTCTTCGCCGTAGCCCATTTCCGGGGGCACATAGAGCATCCACTCGTCGCCCGGCCGCATGAGCTGCAGGGCTTCCTTCCAGGCCGGGATCAGGGCCGGGAGCGGCATGGCCGCCGGCTGCCCGCGCTCGTAGGACGAGTCGAAGATCTTCCCGGAGACGAGCTTGCCCTCGTAGTGGACCTTCACCTCGTCCTCAGGGCCAGGCTTCAGGCCCGTGGCCGGGCCCGACCGCACGATCTTGTACTGGACGCCCGACGGCAGGGTCTGGATCCCCTCGGCCTTCGCGTTCGTGGTCATGAAGCTCTTGGCTTCGGCGGCCGACTTCTCAAGGTCGGCCGAACTCACCTCGGCGCCGCGCGAGCAGGCGGCCAGAGCCAGGGCGAGCAGCAGGGGCAGGATGCGCTTCATCTGTGGTTTTCCTAAACGGCGCGCGGCGGATAGCCGTGGTCGCGCAGCGCTTCCATGATTTCCTGGGTGTGCTGGGCGTCGCGGGTTTCGATCATGATGTCGAACTCCGCGCCCTTGGCCGGCACGTCCAGGGCCAGGCGGTTGTGCGCCACCTCGACGATGTTGGCGCCCATCTGGCCGATCACCGCTGAGACGGTGGCCAGCAGGCCGGGCCGGTCGTCCCCGATGATCCGCAGGGAGACCAGGCGCTGGTCGCGCACCAGTTCGCGGGTCAGGACCGAGGCCAGCAGTCGGGTGTCGATGTTGCCGCCGGTGATGACGACCCCGACCTTCTTGCCCTTGAACTTGCCGGGGTATGCCAGCAGCGCCGCCAGGGAGGCCGCGCCCGCGCCCTCGACCACGGTCTTCTCGACATTGCAGTAGAGCGCCACGGCCCGCTCGAAATGCGGCTCTTCGATCAGCAACACGTCGTCCAGCAGCGGCCGGGCGATGGCGTAGGTGAGGTCGCCGACCTGCTTGACCGCGATGCCCTCGGCGATGGTCGCGCCGCCGCCGGTGACCGTGGCGCCGTTCACGCCCCGCATCTTGGCGGTGAAGGAGGGGTACATGGCCGGCTCGACCCCGATGACCTCGATCCTCGGGTTCAGGGACTTGGCCACGGTGGCGCAGCCGGCGATCAGGCCGCCGCCGCCGATCGGGATCGGCAGGCATTCCAGGTCCGGGACGTCCTCGAGCATCTCCAGGGCCACCGTGCCCTGGCCGGCCATCACCTGCAGGTCATTGAAGGGGTGCACGAAAGCGAGGTCGCGCTCGTTGCGCAGGGTCATGGCGACCCGCGAAGCCTCGTCATAGTTGTCGCCGTCCAGCACGACGTTGGCGCCGTGGGCGCGGGTCTGCTGCACCTTCACGAAGGGCGTCGAGCGCGGCATGACGATCGTGACCGGAATGCCCAGCCGGGCGGCGTGATAGGCCAGCCCCTGGCTGTGGTTGCCGGCGGAGGCGGCGATCACGCCGCGGCCGCGTTCGTTGTCCGAAAGCTGGAGCAGGGTGTTGAGCGCCCCGCGCTCCTTGTACGCCGCGGTGAACTGCAGGTTCTCGAACTTCACCCACACCTCGGCCCCGGTAATCTCCGACAGCGTCCGCGAATGACGGCAGGGCGTGCGTTCGATGTGCCCTTTCAACCGGTCTGAAGCGGCGCGGATATCGTCGATGGAGAGGGTCATGTCGGAGCCGATGTGGAAGGTGGGCAACGTCTAACGGTCCGGTTCCCTCATCGCAATGCAGGCGCCAGGATATGAGGCAGCTATGACCCAGATGCCGCACATCCCTCGGCAAGCCTCTGTCGCCGAGGCGCAGGCGGCCTTCGCGGCCGCCGGATGGCGCGAAGTCGGGGTTGGCGACTGGTCGTGGGTCATGGCTGATGCCGAGGACCGGCTCGCGGTCCGGCTCACGCCGTTCGATCCAGCCTATCGCCTGCACGCCGAGGCGATCCTCGCCGGACCGCCGAACCGGTGGCTGCCGCGCATCGATGCGGTGACGCCCCTGGCCGGCGACGGATATGCGGTGGTGATGGAGCGGTTGTGGCCTGCCGACGAGCGCCGGGCTGAGGCCTTCTGCGGGGCCTTGGGCATACGCAACGACAGCGGTTACCAACTCCGCGACGATCTGATCTTCGAGGATGCGGACGCTGACCTCGCGGCTCTGCACGAGCGCATTCTGGCGCTGAGCGCGGAGGGCGCGCGTCGCTACCGGCTCTGGGGCGGCTCCGACGTCAGGCCGGGCAATGTGATGGCGGATGGCGGCGGCCGCCTGAAGCTGGTCGACCCGATTTTCCTGCGCGGTCTCGGCGTCGTCGAGGCCATCCAGGATGGCCGGCGCGACCTGCTGGCCGACTTCACGCGCAGCCAGCTGGAGGCCTTCCTGACCATCCCGCCCTTCAAGCCGGGAGCCGAGACCGACGCCATGGCGGCCCGGCTCGCCAGCCTCTACGACTAGAGCAGTTCGGCCTTTCCGCGCGCCTTCAAGGCCTCGACGCCGTCGCGAACGGCCGTGGGCGCGTCGCGGCGGGTGACCAGAACGACCCCGTTCTCGACCACCACCACGATGTCCTCCACCCCGGCCATGACGACCGGCGGGCCGTCGGTTCGCGCCAAGCTGTTGCGGGCGCCGACCGCGGTCACGTCGCCGTCGAGCGCGTTGCCGTCCTCATTGCGGGCCGACAGCTCCCAGAGCGCGCCCCAGTTGCCGACGTCGGCCCAGCCGATATCGGCCTCGACCACGCTGGCCTTGTCGGTCTTCTCCATCACGGCCACGTCGATGGCGATGTTGGGGGAGGCGAGGAAGGCGTCGGACAGGGCCACGACGTCTGCCGTGCGCGCCGCGCCGGTGACGGCGGCCTCGGCGGCTGCGGCCACTTCTGGCGCCAGGCGCCGTGCCTCCTCGAGAAAGGCGCCGGCCTTGAAGAGGAACATGCCCCCGTTCCAAGTGTAGTTCGGGTCGGCGACAAACCGTTCGGCGGTCGCCAAGTCGGGCTTCTCGATGAAGCTGGCCACCTTGCGGACCGCCCCTTCGCCCTTGGCCTGGATGTAGCCGTAGATGGTCGCCGGGCCGGCGGGCTTGAGGCCGAGGAGCACGATCTCGCCGGCTTCGGCCGCGGCGCGTCCGGCGGCGATGGCGTCCTGAAGGGCGGGCACGTCGGCGACCAGGTTGTCGGCGTGCATCAGCACCATGAGCGCTTCGGGGTCGATCTCGGCGCCGAAGGCCGCCGCGGCCACCGAGGCCGGCGCGGTGTTGCGCGGGGCCGGCTCGGTGATCAGGGCCTGGGCTGCGACGCCGGCCTGGGCCAGCTGCTCTCGCGCCAGGTCGACGTGGCGCGCGGCGCAGATCACCACCGGCGGCGCAAAGCCCTCCCCGGTCAGCCGCAGCGCCGTGTCCTGGATGAGGGTGTTTTCGCCGCCCAGGCGGTGGAACTGCTTGGGCTTGGCCGTGCGCGAAAGCGGCCACAGCCGGGTTCCGGCGCCGCCGGACATCAGGACGGGGATGATCTTGCTGGGTACGGCCAAGACAACCTCATGGCAAAGAAACGGTGCGGAACGATGGATATCGGCTCTGCCTTCGTCGCGAAACCGGGCGCGACTTCGGCGGTGGGCCGGCTATAGAATGGCGAATGTGAGCGTAGTTGTGATGACGACCGAAAAACCTGCCCGTCCCGCCCTCTTCCTCGACCGCGATGGGGTCCTCAACGAGGACCCGGGCTATGTGCATCGCTGGGAGGATTTCCACTGGATCCCCGGCGCCCGCGAGGCGGTCGCCGCCTTCAACGCCGCCGGCTGGTGGGTGTTCGTCGTGACCAACCAATCCGGCGTGGGCCGTGGCTACTACGCCGAGGACGACGTCGTCGCACTGCACGCCAAGATGAGCGAGAGCCTGGCCGAGGTCGGTGCGCGGATCGACGCCTACTACTACTGCCCGCAGCACCCGGAGGCGCAGGTCGAAGCCTATCGGCATCCGGACCCGCCGGACCGCAAGCCGAACCCAGGCATGATTTTGCGCGCCCTGGCTGAATGGCCGGTGGATCTCTCCCGGTCGATCATGGTCGGCGACAAGGAGAGCGACCTGGAGGCCGCGCGGCGCGCAGGTGTCCGCGGGCTCCATTTCACCGGCGGAAATCTCGCGGAATTCCTGGAATCCGAGGCCATCCCCGCCTGAGTTCGCGTATTAGGGCGCTCAAGCAGGCGTGACCTTAATGTCGCAGTGCAGCGATCCATGCCCCAATTTTGCAGCGCATGCGTCAAAAATGACCTCCGCGCGCATTGCCAACCCTACGTCACCTCCTTATATGCACCGCAACAATTGCTGCATCGCACAAAAGGAGATGGACATGGCCCGCGCCATTGAGAGCTTCATCGACCGGCTGATGGGTCCGTTCGCCCGCGAACTGGCGCGTATGCCGGCCTCTTCGTTCCGCTATCTGATTGGCGGTTTCTAAGGACGCCCGGCGGCGTTCCCCTCCCCCCACCGCCGCCAACGGCCCCTTAGGCTACAAGCGCCGCCCCGTCCTCCCCGGGGCGGCGGTTTCGCGTCTGAAACGCTAGTCCCGGCCAAAGTCGCCATCGCCGATCGGCATGCCGGGCGGCAGTTCAGGCCGCAGCTTCGGTGAGGCGAGGGTGGCCAGCAGCTCACGGTCGCCCAGCAGGGCCACCAGCCGTTGGCGATGGGCCTTGTCGGCGGCGTCAGCGCCGCCCTTGAGGCGGGCAGGCAAGGCCGCGAGCCGTGCGGAAATTTCCGCCGCTGCGGCCGGCGGCGTCTTCGGATCGCGGGCGGCGTTCGCAAGGTCCAGCACCAGACGCGTCTGCAGCCGCCGCGCGATCTCCGCCTCCCGGCCGGCGGCCGGCTGGAAGACGCCGTCCAACAGGCCATCGAGCATCTCTCCCACGCCAAGCTGGCCCGGGTCGCGCCGGCGCTGGTCGACCAGGCGGGCCAGGCGAGTGGGCGCGAGCAGGTTGTCGAAGGTCATGCCCGCCGCGGCCTCGGCCGCGATCAGGGGGTCGAAGACCGGTCCCCCCGCCGTTCCGAAGATCTCGATGTCGTACTGGCGATCGCTGTCGCCCGACTGTCCGGAGGACAGCATGGCGGTCAGGGTCTCGGGCGTGTCCAGCTCGCGTGGCGAGAGCGTCGCCAGCAGGGCGGCGAGCGCAGCGCGCTGTTGAGCCGGGCCCACCGATGGCGAGGTCTCCCGTCCATCCCCGACCACGGAATAGGTGAAGTCGACGCCGCCGATCAGCTTGGCCGCGGCCTCGAGCTGGTAGCGGTGCAGGAGGTAGATCGGCACGTACTTCCGCTTGAGATTCGCCACGGGCTCGCCGGGCTTCAAGGCGCCCAGGCCGAACTGGTCCAGCGCGGCCCGGCGCACGGACATCATGCGGGTGAGCTCGGCGGCGGGATCGGCGCCGTCGTCCCACAGGCTGCCCCACGGCTGGGCCGCGCCCAGCGGTCGCGAGTCGGCGTCGGTGACGTACCGCTGGTCCTTGTCGACCGAGGCCTTCACCTTGGCCTGAGCGGCCTCGCCGGCCGGGCCATAGAGCCAATCGACGGTGAACCGGTCCCAGTCGCCCACGCCCACGCCATAGGCGTCGGAGAGGTCGATGCGGCCATCTTTCAGGTTCACGCGAGGGGCCGGATAATCCATCACCGAAGCTCGGTTCTGGGTGGAAGCGGCGAAGTTGTGGGCAAAGCCGATGGAGTGGCCGACCTCGTGCGCCGAGAGCTGCCGCAACCGGGCGAGGGACACCTCGATCGGATCGTTCGGCCCGCCGGTCCCGTTGTGATGGGCCCCGACCAGGCCTTCGAAGATCAGCATGTCCTGGCGTACGCGCAGGGCGCCCAGCAGCACCGAACCCTTCACGATCTCGCCGGTGCGGGGGTCGGTGACGGCCTGGCCGTAGGACCAGCCGCGGGTGGCGCGGTCGACCCAGTTGATCACGTTGTAGCGAACGTCCAGCGGATCGGCCCCTTCGGGCAGGACCTTGACCTGAAAGGCGTCGATGAAGCCGGCGGCCTCGAAGGCCTGGCTCCACCAGGAGGCGCCTTCGACCAGGGCCGTGCGGATAGGCTCGGGCGCGGCGCGATCGACGTAGAAGACGATCGGTTTCTTCACCGGCGAGCGGGCGGCGGTGGGGTCGGTCTTCTCCAGCCGGAAGCGGTTGGCCACGCGGTAGACGATCTCGTCGCCGAGCGGGGCGGCGTAGTTCAGTACCATCGACGAGAACGCCCCGCCGCGCGGGTCGAAGGGCATCGGGACGTAGCCCGGCTCGGGCAGCTTCACCAGGCTGTGGCGGACCTGGAAGCTGATCAGCTTGGGATCCGGCGCGATGTTGCGGACCTCCGGCCCCGGCGTGTCGGAGGCGAAGGTCTGCCGCGCCTCGAACTCGATGTTCTCGGGGAACACCTTCACCGCCGAGGTGTCTGCGAGCGAGAGGTCGGCGACCTGCTTGTAGCCCGCCTCGCCGGCCTGCTTCAGGGCGTCGGCGATCCCGACGCTGTCGCGGGTCAGGAAGGATGAGAGATCGATCACCACCCGGCCGTCCGCGGTGGTCTCCACGATGTCGCCGGCCCAGACGGTGGAGACCGAGAAGGCTTCGCGGGCTGCGACCTGCTCGGCCGCCGGCGCCCCCTCGGCCCGGAAGCGATGGTTCTCGTACTCGGCGACCACCTTCTTGCCGATCCGCCGGAAGGCCAGGACCTGGGTGTCGCCGATGCGGGCGCGATCGAGGCCGACGGGCGCCGAGCCCAGCCCGGTCTTCAGCGCAGTCACATAGAGATAGCGTCCCAGCACGCCCTCGGCGTCCGCCGGCGGCAGGGAGACCAGGATCCGCCCCTTGGCGTTGTCGACCTGAACCGGCAGCAGGCCGTCCTGCCTGGCCGCGACGCTCGCGGCGGGCGCATTCCTGGCGGGCGCGGCGAGCGCGGGCGCGGACAGCGCAAGGCATGTGACGAGCACCGCGCCGGACGCGGACGAAAGAGCAAGCCGGATCATGAATACGCCCCCAGTTCCAAGGGGCCGCACGCTAAGGGCGCCCCCCCGGTGAGGTCCAGGCCGCATGGGTGAACACGCGTCACCTTGACGTAAACGGAAGCATCCTTTTACGGTGTCAGGCAATAAGAACATGCGTCTGGGAGGATGTCGCATGCATACGGACCTTCGCCGGCCAGCCCGGACCTACACCATTCGCCAGCTTTGCCTGGAGTTCAAATGCACGCCGCGCGCCCTGCGTTTCTATGAGGACAAGGGCCTGATCTCACCGGCCAGGGATGGGATGAACCGCGTCTACTCACACAAGGACCGGGGCCGCCTGCAGCTCATCCTGCGCGGCAAGCGTGTCGGCCTGTCGCTCGCAGAGATCCGGGAGATTCTCGATCTCTACGAACTGGACGACGGCGGCGCGATGCAGAACGCCAAGTCGCTGCTGAAATTCCGTGAGCGGATCGTCGCCCTGGAGGCCCAACGGGCCGACATCGATCAAGCGATCGAAGAATTGCGGCGCGGCTGCGATGCGCTGGAGCGGCACCTTTCGGAAACCCGCCCGGACCTGCTGCCGCGGGCCGCGGACTACGATCAGGTGCTTCGCGCGCGGCTTGGCGATCTCGAACACGCCAAATAACGAGCCGGTCTGGCGGGCCGGCCCGATCAAGAGCTAGAACTTCCGGACTTCCGGCGAGGCCGGAAGCCTAAAGCCGTGATTGGAGCGGACATGCCTTATCA
>JAEXKM010000070.1 GCA_023445705.1 Pseudomonadota bacterium | reverse complement strand
ATCCAACCCGACTTCACCTTCGAGATGAACGTCATCGACTCCGTGGGCGCCACCCATAAGGTCGCGGTCGCCTTCCTGAAGGACGACGCGAACCCGAACCTGTGGAAGGCGGAAATGTACGCGGTGCCGGCGAGCGATGTGGACGCGGCGAACGGCTTGATCGCATCGGGCAACGTCGCCTTCACCGCGGACGGCCAGCTCGACCTGGCCAACGCCGCCACGACGCTTTTCGGCGGCAGCCCCACGGCGCAGATCAATCTGGGCGCATCGGGAAGCGCCGGGACGCCGCGCTGGGCGGACAATCTGGGCATCGAGGCCTCCGCCATCGACCTGGATTGGAGCAAGGTCACCCAGTACGCCTCGCCCTCCACGCTCAACTCCTCGAACTCGGACGGCGCCAATGTTGGTAACGTCGTCGGCGTCGAAGTCAGCGAAGATGGCGTCGTGTCCGCGATCTTCGACAACTCTGAAGTCCGACAGATCGCGAAGATCGGACTGGCCAGTTTCGCCAATCCAGATGGTCTGGCGGCGGTCAGCGGAAATGCTTATCGCGCCACCATTCCTTCTGGTGAGTTCGTGATCAAGCAGCCGGGTATCGGCGGAGCCGGGGAAATTGCTGCTGGCACCTTGGAAGCGTCGACCGTCGACCTCTCTTCCGAGTTCACCGGACTGATCACCACTCAGAAAGCTTACTCGGCATCCTCCAAGATTATTACGACTGCCGATCAGATGCTTGAGGAGTTGATCAACATTAAGAGGTAATATTTATCGTTAATTTCTCTATTCATCGACCGATAACTTAAACTGTACCAAAAGCGAACACCGGTAAATCATGGATAAGGTTTTGTTTACTATCGTGATTCACCGGCTGTTATGCTCACCCGGCTACGTTCGGCCGGAACAGTGATGGTCGGAAAGGCGTAAAGCCATGTTGCAACAACAGCAGACACGCACGAACAGCCGCGGCGAGGCGTACGTGATCGGCCCGACGGGTGCGCCGCTGACGCTTAAGGACCTGCCGCCGCCGGACACTGGCCGCTGGGTGATCCGCCGCAAGGCCGAGGTCGTCGCCGCCGTGCGTGGCGGCCTGCTCACGCTGGACGAAGCCTGCGAACGCTACTCCCTGACCAACGAGGAATTCCTCGCTTGGCAGAAGTCGATCGATCGCCACGGCCTTGCCGGCCTGCGGACCACGCGCCTGCAGCAATATCGCTGAGCCTCCGGCCCTCTGGGGCGCAGACGAAATGATGGCCGCGCCGGCCCCGGCGCGGCCGTTGTCGTTTTCGGCTCAAGCCCTGGCCTTGGCCGCCAAGGCCAGGACCCGGGCTGCGCCCTCCGCCGGACTGACCAGCGACGTATCGATGTCGAGGTCGGCCACGACGCCTCGGTGCAGGTCAAAATGCCCCCGTGCCAGCCCAGGCGTGGAGCGGCGCGTCCGGGCGCGCTCCCGCCGTAGCAACTCCTCCATGGGGGCCACGACCTTGACCAGCAGGGTCGGGAGGTTTGCAAGCGCGACCGCCCAATCCTCCAGCACCTCCATATCAAGCAGCATATCGTCGACCACGACATTGACGCCGGCGCGAGCATAGGCGGCCACCGCGCGATGGAAGCCTTCGAGGAACCGCCAGCCCACAGGCCCACATGCGATGCGCAGGACCTCCTCGGCGCCTTCCGGAGCCGGCTGGTCATAGCGAAACCCTTCGAGCGTATGTTGCCCATGGCCGCCGTAGGCGTCAGGGATCGCGGCGAACAAGCCGTCGAGGGACTGGATCAGATACGGCTCGGGACTGAGGGTCTGCACCGCCTCGGCCAGGGTCGACTTACCAGCACACGACGGGCCCACCAGCAGAACAACCACTCCCAACGACCGAGCCATTGCCCCTCCGATACGCTCATCGGGCGATAGTCACCCTTCCACGCCCCGATCGACAAGGCCGCCAAGCGCTTAGCGCTGGTAGGGCTCGCCGAGCCGGTTCACGTCCGAAAGCTTGCGCACGGTGACGACGATCCGCTCTCGCTCGCCTGCACGGCGCTCTACAAGCAGGCGCGCGACCTGGGCGTCGTCATGAAAGGTGTAACCCTTGATGGCGTCGAGGATGGCCTTGGCCAGGTTGTCGAGATCGATCCAAGGCGGGTCGCCGATGAACTCCATCACGATCTCCACCGCGAACTCGCCCCAGGTCGGCCGGGAACCGCGCCAGGCCTTGCGGAAGAACTCGTAGATCAGCGGCTTGTAGTACTTGGCCTGCGTGGTCAGGCCGTCGACGACCACCTCGACAACGCCATCCGCTTCGCGGGCGCGCACCTTGCCGTGCTGTATCCAATCGTCGTCCATGCCGTTCCATAGGGCCTCGACGCCTTGCAGTCTCGCCCGCGTTCGTTAAACCGGCGCTGCGTATTGAACGGAGCCTGGACAGATGAGCGCGACCCGCACCGAGACCGACACATTCGGACCTATCGAGGTCGCGACCAACGTCTACTGGGGCGCGCAGTCGCAACGCTCGATCGGCAACTTTAAGATCGGCTGGGAGAAGCAGCCGAAGCCGATCATCCGGGCTCTCGGTATCGTCAAGCGCGCCGCCGCCGAAGCCAACATGGAACTCGGCCGCCTCGACCCCGCCATCGGCGCCGCGATCGTGGCCGCAGCCCAGGAAGTCATCGACGGCAAGCTGGACGACCACTTCCCGCTGGTGGTCTGGCAGACTGGTTCGGGCACCCAGTCGAACATGAACGCGAACGAGGTGATCTCGAACCGCGCCATCGAGATGCTGGGCGGCGAGATGGGCTCCAAGAAGCCGGTCCACCCGAACGACCACGTCAACATGAGCCAGTCGTCGAACGACACCTATCCGACGGCCATGCACATCGCCTGCGCCGAGCAGGTGGCCAAGGAGCTGATGCCGGCGCTGGAGCACCTGCACGCGGCGCTGAAGACCAAGACCAAGGACTTCGACCACATCATCAAGATCGGCCGGACCCACACCCAGGACGCGACGCCGCTGACCCTGGGCCAGGAGTTCTCCGGCTACTCGCAGCAGATCGCCAACGGCGTGCGCCGGATCAAGGACACGCTCTACGGCCTTTATGAGCTGGCCCAGGGCGGCACCGCCGTCGGCACCGGCCTCAACGCCCCCGTCGGCTTCGCCGAGCTGGTCGCCAAGAAGATCGCCGACATCACCCACCTGCCCTTCGTGAGCGCCCCTAACAAGTTCGAGGCCCTGGCCGCGCACGACGCCATGGTGTTCAGCCACGGCGCGATCAACACCGTCGCCGGCTCGCTGTTCAAGATCGCCAACGACATCCGCTTCCTGGGCTCCGGCCCGCGCTCGGGCCTGGGCGAACTGTCGCTGCCGGAGAATGAGCCGGGCTCGTCGATCATGCCGGGCAAGGTCAACCCGACCCAGTGCGAGGCCATGACCATGGTCTGCACCCAAGTCTTCGGCAACAACGCCACCCTGACCTTCGCCGGCGCCTCGGGCCACTTCGAGCTGAACGTCTTCAATCCGGTGATGGCGTACAACTTCCTGCAGTCCTGCCGCCTGCTGGCCGATGCGTCGATCTCGTTCACCGACAACTGCGTGGTCGGCATCGAGGCCCGCGAAGACAACATCAAGGCCGCGCTCGAGCGCTCCCTGATGCTGGTGACCGCCCTGGCCCCGAAGATCGGCTACGACAACGCCGCCAAGATCGCCAAGACGGCCCACAAGAACGGCACCACCCTGCGCGAGGAAGCGGTCGGCGGCGGCTACGTCACTGACGCCGAGTTCGACGAGGTCGTGCGTCCGGAAAAGATGATCAGCCCCGGCTGATCATCATCGTCCGAGCCAGATACGAAAAAGGCCGCTCTCCGGAGCGGCCTTTCTTTTGGATCAAAAAGGCCTCTCAGGCCTTCCGCTGGACTGCGAAGTCCGCGAGGTCCTCAAGGGCGGGCCGCCAGCTGTTGCTGGAGGCGAAATCGGCCAGACGTCCCTTGGCCGCGATCGCATAGTCTCCGGCCAGGGCCAGGGTGGCCGTTCCCGCGCCGGTGGAGGCGATCAGAGCGCACGCCCGGTCGAAGTCTTCGTCGGTCTGCTCACGGCGGCCGACGGTGCGATCCCAGAACGGCTTTTCCGGCGCGCCGGTGCGGGCGATCGCCAGCAACAGGGGCAAGGTGGCCTTGCCCTCGCGGAAGTCGTCCCCGGGGTTCTTGCCGAGCGTCTCGCTGGCGCCGGTATAGTCCAGAGCATCGTCCACGAGCTGGAAAGCCAGGCCGAGGTCCTGGCCGAACCGCCGCAGCGCTTCGCAGCGCTCGGGCGCCGCACCCGCCGAGACTGCGCCAGCTTCGGCAGCAGCCGCGAACAGCTCAGCGGTCTTGGCCTTGATGATTTCCAGATAGAGATCCTGCGACAGGTTCAGGTCGTGTGCGCGGGTGAGCTGCAGCACCTCGCCTTCGGCGATGACGCGGCTGGCGCGGGCCAGGATCTCCAGCGCCTGCATGGAGCCGGCCTCGACCATCAGTTCGAACGCGCGGGCGAACAGGAAGTCGCCCACGAGGACGCTGGCCGGAGCGCCCCAGATGAGGTGGGCCGCGACCTTGCCGCGGCGCAGTTGCGAGGAGTCGACCACGTCGTCGTGGAGAAGCGTCGCAGTATGGATGAACTCGACCGCGGCGGCCAGCTTGATGCAGGCGTCGTCCTCACTCCCCGCGACGCGCGCCGCGGCGATGGTGAGAAGCGGGCGCAGGCGCTTGGCCGAGCCACCGATCAGATGCTCGGCCAACGCCGGGATCACCGACACAGGGCTCTGCATCCGGTCGCGGATGAGTGCGTCGACCTTGGCCATGTCGGGGCGCGCCAGCTCCAGCAGGCCATCGATCGAGACAGCCTGCTCGCGGGCGACAGGGGCGCTGACGGCGTCCAAAATACCGAAACTCCAAGGTCTTCTATGCAGGTCCAGAAGCCCAACGTTTGCGCGCGACAATGGTCACGCGATAGACGAGGGTCAAGGCGCGGGCTTAGCCGTCCCTGAGCGCAAATGGAACCTATCTCAGATCATATAAGAGCCGAGGTGAGCATCGACCGCGTCCTGGGCGGGCGGGTGATGCTGCGCCAGGACCGCAAGGGCTATCGCGCCGGCATGGACGCAGCACTGCTGGCGGCCGCCTGCGACGCGCCCGCCGGCGCCCGCGTGCTCGAGATCGGCTGCGGAGTCGGGGGAGCCCTGCTGGCGGCCGCCACGCGGCGCCCCGAGGCCAATTTCACGGGCCTGGAGGCCGCCCCCGGCGCGCTGGCGTTGGCGCGGGAGAATATCGAGGCCAACGGCCTGGCCGGCCAAGTCACGGTCATGGAAGGCGACATCGCCCGCCCATTCCATGGCTTGGGCCTGAAGCCGTTCGACGCGGCGATGGCCAATCCGCCCTTCTTCGACGATCCAGGGGCGCTGCGCGCGCCGGCGGAGGCCAAGCGGATGGCCTGGATGGCGGAGGGCGGCCTCGCAGCCTGGACCGGCTTTCTGCTCAAGGCCGTGCGCGAGGGCGGCTCGATCACCATCATTCACCGCGCCGACCGTCTGGCCGACCTCCTGGACCTGCTTGCGCCTAAGGCCGGTTCTTTCCAGATTCGCCCGATCCACGCCCATGCGGACGCACCGGCCAAACGCGTGCTGGTGCGCGCGCTAAAGACCGGCAAGGCTCCGTTGCAGCTTCTCCCGGCGCTGGTCCTCCACCCGCGGGACGGGGCCAAACACACCGCCGAGGCCGAGGCGATCCTGCGTGGAGAGGCCTCGCTTCCCTGGCTATGACGAAGGAACCGCCTTGCAGTTCGCCGCCCTCAGTGATCGCGCCTGGAGCCTACGTCAGCTCTACGAACGCCTGGAAAGACAGCGCTATGGCCGCCCGTGGTCACGCGAAGAATTGGCCATGGGCTTCGTCGGCGACGTAGGCGACCTCATGAAGCTGCTCCAGGCCAAGGAGGGCGTGCGGAACATCACCGAGACCGACGCCAAGCTGGCGCACGAATTGGCGGACTGCCTTTGGTCCGTGCTGGTCCTGGCGCGCGCCTATGACGTCGATCTCGAAGGCGCCTTCGTCGCGACCATGGACGATCTGGAGCAGCGGGTCGGCGAGCAGCTCACGCCCTGAGCCGAACGGTCAGGCCGCATCCTCATATGGCGGCGAGCCCATCAGGGCGGAGACATAGGCGTCGCGCCAAGCGATGACGTCGGTGCGCCGCAAATTCTCCATCAAGGCGCTCCAGCGATCGATCCGCTCACGCTTGCCCATGGAGAGGCCGCGCACGATCGCCTCGGCCACCTCAGCGCGGTCGAAGGGGTTCACGATCAACGCCTCAGTCATCTGCTCACTCGCGCCTGCGAACTGAGAAAGCACCAGCACGCCCGGATCCTCGGGATCCTGCGCGGCGACATATTCCTTGGCGACCAGGTTCATGCCGTCGCGCAAGGGCGTCACGAGGCCAAGGCGCGCAGCCCGGTAAACTCCAGCCAGCTCGTCGCGCCGATAGGTGCGGTTGACATAGCGGATGGGCACCCAGTCAACAGTGGCGAAGGCGCCGTTGATCCTGCCGCTGACCGCATCCAGACGCGCGCGAATTTCCTGATAGGCGTCGACCTCCTCCCGGCTGGGGGTGGCGATCTGGAGGAGGAACACCTTTTCACGCAGGTCCTCGTGGTCGTGCAGCACCTGCTCGTAGGCCAGGAACCGCTCCTCGAGCCCCTTGGAGTAGTCGAGCCGGTCCACGCCGATGATCATGTCGCGGCCGTTCACGCTGGCGCGCATCCGCTCGTACTCGCCCTGAGCCACCGGCCCTGTCGCCGCGGCGACGAAATTGTCGACGTCGAGGCCGATCGGGAACGCGCCGATCTTGGCCGAACGGCCATAGGCATGCGCAACGCCGTCCTCGTCGACGCTCCCCTCCGCTTCCGTCCGCACATAGTCCCGGAACGCCCCTGCGGAGTCCTCGGTCTGGAAGCCGAGCAGGTCGTAGTCGAACATCGCCGACACCAGCTCGCGGTGATCGGGCAAGGTGATGAGCAGCCGGCGCGCCGGCCAGGGAATATGCAGGAAGAAGCCGATGCGGTTCTTCAGCCCCCGAGCCCGAAGCTCGCGCGCGAGCGGGATCAGGTGATAGTCGTGCACCCAGATGAAGTCATCCGGCCCGACGAGCGGCGTAAGGGCGTCGGCGAAGCGCGCGTTGACCCGCGCATAGCCCTCGCTGAACGAACGCTCATAGGCGCTGAGATCCACCCGGTAGTGGAAAAGCGGCCACAAAGTCCTGTTGGCGTAGCCGTTGTAGTACTCAAGCCGGTCCTGCTCTTCGAGGTCGACCGTGGCGACGGTGACGCCGCCGATCCGCTGGACCGAGAGCTGGCCGGTGTACTCGTCGACAGTCTGACCGCTCCAGCCGAACCAGACGCCGCTATGTTCGCGCAGCGCCGCGGCAAGCGCCATGGCGAGCCCGCCGACCGCACCGCCGCCAGCGTCTCCAGGCGGTTGCACGCGGTTTGAGACGACGATCAAGCGTCCCATAGGCCGCGCTCCGAATTTCGAATGGCGCGCAGGCTAGGTCGCGCACGTATAGTTCTGTCGTTTAGACTATGAATATGAGCTTTTCCTTTTGCGGCGCCAGAATAACGCGCGTCGACGGACTATAGCTCCGCACACGACGTCATTGATCTGGACTTACGTCCACATCTTATCGAAGACGTTATTCGACGCACCCCACAGTGGTCTTTTACCACATCTGGCCGCGCCGTCGCCCAACCTCACGCACCTGTGACATTCGACCAGCGACACCCGGTCACATCCTTTGCGGCGCGCGCAGCCGCCATATGGTCGCTCTCGGGGTGGGTTGCGGCGCCCGGCGCGGTGCGCCGTCAGCCGAAAATCGAAGAGGAGACGACGGACGCCGATGCTTCGCGCCTTGACGCCCCCTGCCGCCCACCAGATCAAGCAGTGGTTGGCCCATACTTGGTTCACGCTCGCCGCGGCCGTGCTGACGGCCGGCGTGCTGCAGGCTGGCGCCCATGCCGCCGCGCGCGCCGACTTCATCAGCGCCCGACCGGCTCATCCCGTATCCCTGGACCTGACTCCCACCGCCAAGACGGTGCAGGTCCTGACGTGGCAAGGCGCCGACGTCGACGGCGACGGCGCGCCCGACTTCGCCAATCCCACCGGAAAGCCGCCGCGCGTCCATGACGCCTACGGTTACGGCGCCTTCGGCGCATCGCGGGACGGCGGCTCCCGAAAGCATGAAGGCGTCGACTATATGGCCGACGCCGGCCAGGACATCGCCGCGCCTATTTCCGGCTACGTGACCAAGATCGGTGCCGCCTATGCGGGCGACAGCCATCTGAAGTTCGTCGAGATCACCAACGAGGCCATCGGCTATACGGCCCGCGCTTTCTATGTGGATCCCACCGTCGAGGTCGGGGATGTGGTGCGCCTGGGCCAGACGATCGGCAAGGCCCACAGTCTGCAGGGCAAGTATCCCGGCGGCATGACCAACCACGTCCACCTGGAAGTCTTCCGCGCGGATCAGAAGCGGCTCGATGCGACCGCCCTCCTTTCCCAGGAATACGTCGCCCGGCTGGTCGGCTAGTCGTCGCGACGGCCGAAAAGGTCGTCGGCTTCGTCGTCCGATACGATCTCACCAGCCCGCTCGGCGGCGTCGAAGACGCGGTCCAGCCGCTCTTCGGTCTGCTTTATGTATTTGCTGACGACCTGGGCGAGGTCGACCCGGAAGGGGTCGCGCGGCAAACGGACCACCGCCCCCGGCGAAACCACAGGCTGCTCGTCAGGCCCCGCCACAAGGCCGGTGACCCGGTAGCCGACCGCCAGGCGGGCAGGCGCCTCCAGGGAGCGCCAGAGCGCGCTCAGATCGGCGATCGAGAGCGGCTCCTGCATGACCCGGACGTCGCTCGTTGCGCCCAGGCCCGACGGCGCGCCCGAGAGAGCGCGCTCCAGAACGCTGCGCGGGACCACCGGATTGGCATGCAGCACAGCCATGGCCGCGGCCATGAACAGTTCGTCCTCGTACGGGATGCGCCCCTCGGCGGCGACGAGGTAGTGCAGATCAACGGCGAGCCCCGGCGGCGAGGCTGGCGAGGCCGGTAATCGTCCCGTCGCGCTCTCGACCCGGTAGAGGAACAGGTGAAGGACGATCCGCTCGGCGCCGGACCGCACGCCTCGGCCGGGCGGCAGCGCGCTCACCACACCCTCTTCGGCGACGGCGGCCTGCAGGATGCCGCGCAGAACCCGTGTGACTGCAGCGATGGCCAGGCTCATCCGCCCCCCCCTCGAAGCCTATTTGGAAGCCGCAGGCTTTTGCGACACCGACGCCGCCGGCCGGTACGGCTTGGGTTTTGGGTCTGCGGTGCGGACGCCGGCCGTGCTGGTCGACGCCACCCCGCCGTTACCGCCGCTTTCGCAGCCGACCAACGAACCGGTGCGCAGCCGGTTGTCGGGGCCCAGGTAGTTGCACGTCTTGCCCTCGTAGGACGAACAGGCGGCGATCGCGTTGTAGCTCATCTCCTTGACGCCGCCCGACGAGTTGCAAAAGCACTTGCAGGTCGGTTTGGACTGCTGCGAGGGCTGCTGGGCATGCGCCCCACCCGCAACAGACAGCGAGAGGGCGGCTAAGGCGAGCAGGGCGCGAGATCGAGGGTTACGCATGGCTAGCTCCCGTTTCTGATCGCCCGCCCCGACCTCAACCAAAGGAACATTCGCAAAACATCTCACCCTCAGGTCGTTTCAGCCAGCAAAAGAAAAGGCCCGGGCTTTCGCCCGGGCCTTCTGCATATCGCTGCGGCCGTGGCCTCAGTTGCGGGTCTGGTCGACCAGCTTGTTCTTGGTGATCCACGGCATCATCGCGCGCAGGCGCTGACCGACTTCCTCGATCTGATGCTCCGAAGCGCGACGGCGGGTCGCCTTGAGGCTCGGCTGGCCGGCCTCGTTCTCAAGCATGAAGTCGCGCACGAAGCGGCCGGCTTGGATGTCTTCCAGGACACGCTTCATCTCCGCCTTGGTTTCGGCGGTGACCACGCGCGGACCGGTGACGTATTCGCCGTACTCAGCCGTGTTCGAGATCGAGTAGTTCATGTTCGAAATGCCGCCTTCGTAGATCAGGTCCACGATCAGCTTCACTTCGTGCAGGCACTCGAAATAGGCCATTTCGGGCGCGTAGCCCGCCTCGACCAGGGTTTCGAAGCCGGCGCGGATCAGTTCCACCAAGCCGCCGCAGAGCACGGCCTGCTCGCCGAAGAGGTCGGTTTCGCACTCTTCACGGAAGGTCGTCTCGATGACGCCCGAACGACCGCCGCCGATGGCCGAGGCATAGGCCAGGCCCAGGTCCAGCGCGTTGCCGGTCGGGTTGGCGTGGATGGCGATCAGGCAGGGCACGCCGCCGCCCTTCTGGTATTCGCCGCGCACCGTGTGGCCCGGACCCTTCGGGGCGACCATCAGCACGTCGATGGTGTCCTTGGGCTCGATGAGGTTGAAGTGCACGTTCAGGCCGTGGGCGAACAGAAGGGCCGCGCCGTCCTTGATGTTCGGGGCGATTTCGTTGGCGTAGATGCCGCGCTGCAGTTCGTCGGGGGCCAGGACCATGATGGCGTCGGCCCAGGCCGAAGCCTCGGCGACGGTCATGACCTTCAGGCCGTCGGCTTCCACCTTCTTGGCGGTGGCCGAACCCGGACGAAGGGCTACCACGACGTCCTTGACGCCGGAGTCCTTAAGGTTGAGCGCATGGGCGCGACCTTGGCTGCCATAGCCTACGATCGCGATCTTCTTGTCCAGGATGCGGGCGAGGTCGGCGTCGCGGTCATAGTAGACGCGCATGATCATTCTCCTGAAGTCGAAGGTGGCCACGGTTCCGCGCAACGGCGCCGCAGCAAAGGCCGGGCTATGGAGGGGAATTTTGCGCGAAGGTCAAGGGAAGCTCAGCGCAATGCGGCGTTTCGCCGGAAAAACCGAACTCCAACGGTCGCGCTTGAACCAAAAGCATCGCCGTCGGACATAGACTATCCAAATCGGAGGACATGCCATGGCGGCGACGCCCAAGGACGTGGTGGGATTCTGGACCCTCGCGGGACCTGAAAAATGGTTCGCCAAGAGCGATCGGTTCGACCACTCGATCGCTCTGAAGTTCGAGCCCGTCCATCATGCGGCCGCACGCGGCGAATACGACGGCTGGATGGCGAGCGCCGAAGGTTCGCTGGCCTTGCTGATCCTGCTCGACCAGTTTCCACGCAATCTCTACCGCGGTTCGGGCCACGCCTTCGCGACCGATCCCAAGGCCCGCCACATCGCTCGCGCGGCGATCGCGGCCGGACATGACCGGAGCGTCGAGCCGATACTTCGGCAGTTCTTCTATCTGCCGTTCGAGCACTCCGAGGATAAGGCCGATCAGGACGAAGCAATCCGCCTGTTCACCGCGCTCAAGGACGAGACCGGAGATGGCGAAGGCCTGCGATGGGCCGAGCTACACCGCGACATCATCGTGAAATTCGGCCGCTTCCCGCACCGCAACCCGTGCCTGGGTCGCTCGACCACCCCCAACGAGCAGGCGTTCCTCGACGAGGGTGGCTTCGCCGGCTAGCGGATGTCCCGCTGGGTCTGCATGCGCGAGGTGTCGTTCTGGGCGTCCTGACGCATTTGGCGCCACTCAGATTCGGTGCGGCACACCTTCTTGCCAAAACGGGTGCCGGTGACCGGTTCGGACTTGCAGACCATCTTGTCCTTCGCTGGCTTGGCGGCCGGGGCCGAGGCCGAGGCCGGAGCCGCGTTCGCAGTCGGTTCGGCCTGGGCGCCAGGTTCGCTGGCGGCGAACAGGGCGGCTGCGGCGAGAATTGAAATCAACACGAGGGCATTCCTGATCTGTAGGGCGCAACCCCTGGCCGCGCCGAAGTTCGCTTTTCACAAACCTCCGATATTTACCGCTCCTGGTCCAGCATCGCGCGCCGCGGCCAAATCGACCCACAGCTAAGCGCGGCCCCTCGACTGGCAGTCCACCCCCTCCCGGCGCACACTCGCAAGTCAGCGAATCACCAGCAGGTCAGCCGATGAACGCACATGTCGCCATCGCCGCCGACGCGGCCGAGCATCCCGAACAGCAGTACCTATCCCTGCTCGCCGACATCCTGGCCAACGGCGTCCAACGCGGCGACCGGACCGGCACCGGCACGCTTGGCGTCTTCGGTCGCCAGATGCGTTTCGACCTCGCCAAGGGGTTCCCCCTGCTGACCACCAAGAAGCTGCACCGCAAGTCGATCATCCTGGAACTGCTCTGGTTCCTGCGCGGCGACACCAACGTGCGCTGGCTGCAAGAGCGCGGGGTCAGCATCTGGGACGAGTGGGCGGACGAGACCGGAGAGCTTGGCCCGGTCTATGGCAAGCAATGGCGCTCATGGACGGCTCCGGACGGCCGCGTGATCGACCAGATCGCCGCTGTGGTCGAAAGCCTGAAGACCACGCCCAATTCGCGCCGGCATATCGTCTCGGCCTGGAACCCGGCTGACGTGGACGACATGGCTCTGCCGCCCTGTCACTGCCTGTTCCAGTTTTTCGTGGCGGACGGAAAGCTGTCCTGCCAGCTGTATCAGCGCTCGGCCGACGTCTTCCTGGGCGTGCCGTTCAACATCGCCTCCTACGCCCTGCTGACCATGATGGTCGCCAAGGTGGCCGGCCTCGAGCCCGGCGAGTTCGTCCATACCTTGGGCGACGCGCACCTCTATCTGAATCACCTCGACCAGGCGCGCGAGCAGCTCACCCGAGAGCCCCTGCCCCTGCCGATCATGGAAATCGCCGACCGGCGCGACCTGTTCTCGTTCGAGTACGAGGACTTCAAGCTCCGCGGTTACAAGGCCCACGAGAAGATCGCCGCCCCGATCGCGGTCTGAGCCTTACAGATTTGCGAGTTCTGCGACCGCGGGCTGAGAGGCCCGCGATGTTTGCTCTCCTGGTCCGGAACGATCCGGCCCGACACACAAAGGAGAGCCCCATGCGCAACCTCATCGCTCCTGCCGTCCTCGCCCTCGGTTTGACCATCGGTTCGGCGGCGTTCGCCGCCGCCCCCGCAAGCGCCCCGGCGAAGGCGCCCCCGGCCGCGACCAAGACCAGCACCGCGGCCAAACAAGCCGCCTGCGAAAAGTCGTGGAACAGCCAGAAGACCCACACTGGCGACAAGGCGGCCTTCGTCAAGGCGTGCGTCGCCAAGGGATAATCCCTTAGGCGCCGGCCGGGCGGCCGGTCTCCCGCGACCGCCCGGCTGTCTTGCAGTCGCCCGATGAACGGAGCCATTCTCGCTACTGGATTCTCAGCCTCGGTGACCTTGGCCATGAGCCGCCGCATCCTGCTCGTAGAGGACGACGCCGAGACGGCGGAATACATCCTCAAGGGCTTGCGCGAGGAAGGCTACACCGCCGAGCACGTGGCCGACGGCCGCGACGGCTTCTACGCCGCCAGCGATGCGGGCTTCGACGCCATCATCATGGACCGCATGGTTCCGGGCATGGACGGCCTCAGCGTGATCAAGGCGCTGCGGGCGGCCTCGATCCCCACCCCCATCATCATCCTCTCGGCCCTGAGCCACCTGGACGAGAAGGTGAAGGGCCTGCGGGCCGGCGGCGACGACTACCTGACCAAGCCCTTCGGCTATTCGGAACTCTCGGCCCGGCTCGAGAACATCATGCGCCGCCGCGGCGGGCCCGAGGTCGAGACCAAGCTGAGCTGCGGCGACCTCACCGTCGACCTGCTCTCGCGGCGAGTGACGCGCGAGGGCCGGGTGCTCGACCTGTTGCCGCGCGAGTTCAAGCTCCTGGAATACCTGATGCGGCACAAGGATCGTGTCGTCACCCGGACCATGCTGCTCGAACAGGTCTGGGACTACCGCTTCGACCCGCACACCAGCGTGGTCGACACCCACATCAGCCGCCTGCGCAAGAAAATCGACGACGGCTTCACGCGGCCGCTCCTGCACACCCTGCGCGGAACGGGCTACCGGCTCTCGCTGGATCCATGAAACCAGCTCACACGCGCCTGCGCCCGGGCGCTGTCATCGCTCTGATGCTCGCCGTCGCTCTGTCGGCGCTGGCGGTCGGCCTCTTCACCGTGGACCGGATCGGCGAGGCGATCATCGCCGAGCGGCAGCGCGCGGTCGCCATGGCCGCGCGCGACTATTTCGTCGCCTTCGCGCACGAAGAGGGCCTGGCTCCCCTCGCCCGCGCCCTTGATCTGCGCGAGCGGACCGATCCGGCAGGCGCTTTTCGCTACGCGCTTTATTCAGAAGACGGCCGACGGCTGGGCGGCGCCGACATCGCACCAGTCGAGCGGTTGCCAGAGGTCGGCGAGGCGCGGCTGAAGATCCAGAACGAGGGCCGCAACGCGCCCTGGCGGGTGATCGTGCAGCCGCTGTCCACTGGCGGAACCCTTGTCGTCTACGAGGACATCAGCGAACGCATCGCCTTCCGGCGCGCCCTGGTGGCCAGCGCGGGCGTGGCGCTGCTGGCCGCAGTGGGCGTCGTCGTACTGGCCGGCCTGTGGCTGAACCGCCGGCTACTGGCGCGGATGGAAAGCCTGGCCACGACCGCCCACCGCATCGCGGAAGGCGATCTGTCCGCCCGAACCGAGATCCACCCCAAGGGGGACGTCTTCGACCGCCTGGGCGAATCCATGAACGGCATGCTCGACCGCATCGAGGAGTTGATGACCGGCATGCGCACGGTCACCGACAGCGTCGCGCACGACCTGCGCTCTCCCCTCACCCGCATGCGCGCCGACCTCTCCCAGGCGCTGGAGCCGGACCTGCCCGAGCAAAACCGCCAGGAGGCGATCGCCGCCGCGCACGACGAGGCGGACCGCGCCCTGGCCATGCTGTCGGCGCTCATGGACATCGCCCGCGCCGAGGCGGGCCTTTCGCGGGACATGATGGCGCCGGTCGATCTGGCCGCCCTCGTCGCCGAGGTCGGCGAACTCTTCGCGCCGGTCGTCGAGGACGCGGGCCAGGTCTTCATTCCGCAGGAAGCTCGCCCGCCGCTGTTCATCGAGGGCCACGAGCTCATTCTGCGCCAGGCCGTCGGAAACCTGCTGCACAACGCCGCCCAGCATGCCGGCCCCGGCGCGGAGGTGCGGCTCTTTCTGGAAGAGGAGGCCGGGCGGATCCGGATCGTCGTGACCGACACCGGGCCGGGCATTCCCGAAGAGCACCGCGGGCGCGTACGCGAGCGCTTTGTTCGGCTGGACGAGGCCCGCTCGCGGCCAGGCGGGGGCCTGGGCCTCGCCATCGCCGCGGCGTGCGCCAAGCTTCATGGCGGGGCGCTGAACCTGGAGGACGCCCATCCTGGCCTTCGCGTGGTCATCGACTTGGCCGATCCGCGCTAGCTGCTAGAGAAGGGCCATGAGCACGCCCATCCTGACCGCCGGCCCCATCGCTCGCGCCCGCAACGGCGTCATCGGCCGGGACGGAACCTTGCCCTGGCGGCTGAAGAGCGACCTGGCCAACTTTCGCGCGGTGACCATGGGGAAGCCGGTGATCATGGGCCGCAAGACCTGGGAAAGCCTGCCCAAGAAGCCCCTGGTCGGGCGCACCAACATCGTACTGTCCCGCGACGGATCGTTCGAAGCCAAGGGCGCGCTCGTTTGCGACAACTTCGCCGACGCCGTCTCCATCGCCCGCGAACAGGCGGCCGAGGACGGCGCGAGCGAGTTCTGCGTGATCGGCGGCGCCTCGCTGTTCGAACTGGCGCTCAGCCGCGCGCGGCGCATCTACCTGACCGACGTAGACGCGGACATTGAGGGCGACGTGGTCCTCTCCCCGATCGACGAGAGCCGGTGGACCGAGGTTCGGAGCCAGTCCTTCCCCGCCGGAGAGGGCGACGAACATCCGTTTAAAATTAGGGTTCTGGAGCGCCGCTGATCGGGCCATAGTCCTTCCCAACGCCACCGAGCCGTGTGGCGAAGAGAGGAAGGGATCGCGCCCATGAATCTGCAGCTCGTCGCCGAGGGATTTCAGTTTCCCGAAGGCCCCATCGCCATGTCTGACGGCTCGGTGATCCTCACCGAGATCAAGGCTCAGCGGCTTACCCGCGTCTATCCTGATGGCCGGAAGGAAACCGTGGTCGAGACCGGCGGCGGTCCGAACGGCGCGGCGATCGGACCGGACGGCGCGATCTACATCACCAACAACGGCGGCTCCTTCGAGTGGCTCGACAACCAGGGCATGACCATCCCCGGTCCGACCCCTTCGTCGCACACCGGCGGCTATATCCAGCGCTACGACCTGACGACCGGCGAGCTCACGACGCTCTATACCGAATGCGACGGCCGGCGCCTGGTCGGCCCCAACGACATCGTCTTCGACAAGCAGGGGGGCTTCTGGTTCTCCGACCACGGCTGCTCGACGCCGGAAGGCCGCAAATTCGGTGCGGTCTATTACGCCAAGACGGACGGCAGCCACATCAGCCGCCAGCGCGACCACATCATCTCGCCCAACGGCATCGGCCTCTCGCCCGACGAAAAGACGGTCTATCTGGCTGACACCCAACTCGGCCGGCTCTGGGCGTTCGACATCGCCGAAACTGGCAAGCTGGTCCCGCAGGAAGGTTTCGGCCCCGGCCGGGTGGTCTGCAATCTGCCGGGCTACCAGTTGCTCGACAGCCTGGCGGTCGAGGCCTCGGGCAAGGTCTGCGTCGCCACGATCATCAACGGCGGGATCACCGCCTTCGACCCGGACGGTTCGGTCGAGCATTTCCCGGTGCCGGACCTGATCACCACCAACATCTGCTTTGGCGGGCCGGACATGAAGACGGCGTGGATTACCGCGTCGGCGACCGGAAAGCTCTACAAGGCCACCTGGCCGCGCCCCGGCCTGAAACTCAACTTCAACGCCTAGCTTCGACGAGGCGCGGTCCAGATTCTCCCCCGTTGGGAGGTGGATCGCCGAAGGCGAGACGGAGGGGGCCGCCGCCAGGCGGTCCCGACCAACCGCCGTAACCTCGTCTGCCGGCGGCCCCCCTCACCCGGCTTCGCCGGGAGCTCCCCCAGCGGGGGAGCATCTGCGCCAAGAAGCTAGGACAGCGAAGCCAAGGCCGCGCGTTCGAAGTTCTGCAGTTCGTCGATGCGGCCATCGCGGACCTTAAGCGCCCACTGCGGGTCCTGCAGCAGCGCACGGCCGACGCCCACCAGGTCAAACTCCTCGCGCTCGAGACGGCGGATCAGCTCGTCCAGCGAGGCGGGCTTGGAGCCCTCCCCGGCGAAAGCCGCGATGAACTCGCCCGAGAGGCCCACCGAGCCCACGGTGATGGTCGGCACGCCGGTCAGCTTCTTCGCCCAACCGGCGAAGTTCAGGTCGGAGCCTTCGAACTCCGGCTCCCAGAACCGCCGTTGCGAGCAGTGCAGGATGTCCGCGCCGGCGTCGACCAGCGCGCCCAGCCACGCCTCCAGCGCCTTGGGATCCTGGGCCAGCTTCACTTCGTAGTCCTGCTGCTTCCACTGGCTGATCCGGATGATCACCGGATAATCCGGTCCGACGGCCTTGCGAACCGCGCGCAGGATGTCGGCGGCGAAGCGGGCGCGGCCGGGCAGGTCCTTCGAGCCATAGGCGTCTTCACGGACGTTGGTGCCGTCCCAGAAGAACTGGTCGATGAGGTAGCCGTGGGCGCCGTGCAGTTCGATGGTTTCGAAACCGAGCTCCTTGGCGCTCTTGGCGGCCTGGGCGAAGGCGTCGATGGTGTCGGCGACTTCCTCTTCCGTCATGGCCTCGCCGAACGCCTTGCCGGGCCGAGACAGGCCGGACGGGCTGTCATAGGGGCCTGGCGGGTTCCATTCGGGGTCGCGCGTGCGGACTGCGCCCACGTGCCAGAGCTGAGGCGCCATGGCCCCGCCGACCGCATGAACCTCGTCGATGACGTGCTTCCAGCCGGCGAGTTCCTTTTCGCCGTAGAAGCGCGGGACGTCCTTGTCGTTCAGGGAGGCAGGCCGATTGACGCCGGTGCCTTCGGAAACGATCAGACCGACCTCGGCCGCCGCGCGTCGCTTGTAGTACTGCGCCACGTCGTCGTTCACGACGCCGCCCGGCGAAAATGACCGGGTCATCGGGGCCATGACGATGCGGTTCTTGAGGCGCAGGCCTTTGAATTCGAAAGGCTTAAAGAGGGCGTCGACCGACATGCGGACTCCAGTTTCAAACAGATGTTCCGTCGCTCGGTTTAGTGCACGACCGGTCGTTTTGTCAGTTCAGTTTTTCTGTTGCACACCAACAACTTCCCCTGAAGCCAATCCGGCGCCATTGTCAGGTGAACAACGGTCACTCAATGAACCGACCAAGCCCGGAGGAAATGAGATGAGCGACGGCGCCGTCGACCTGAAGGCAGAGGCTCGCGCGCGGGCCTATTCGATGCCCCTGGACGAAATGAACGTGGCCGAGCCGGAGCTCTTCCGGACCGACACGATGTGGCCGTACTTCGAGCGGCTGCGGAAGGAAGACCCGATCCACTACCATGCCGAAGGGCTCCATCCGGAAGGGCCCTATTGGTCGATCACCAAGTACAACGACATCATGGCGGTCGACACCAATCACGAGGTGTTCTCCTCCGAGCCGTCGATCACGATCTTCGACGCCAAGGACGACTTTCCGTTGCCGATGTTCATCGCAATGGACCCGCCCAAGCACGACCTGCAGCGCAAGACCGTCAGCCCGATCGTCTCGCCAGCCAACCTCCACCAGCTCGAGCCGGTCATTCGGGAGCGCATTCAGCATACGCTCGACAGCCTGCCCATCGGCGAGGAATTCGACTGGGTGGACAAGGTCTCGATCGAGCTCACGACCCAGATGCTGGCGACATTGTTCGACTTCCCCTGGGAAGAGCGCCGCAAGCTGACCCGCTGGTCGGACGTCGCCACCGCCGGCCCGGAGTCGGGGCTGTTCAGCTCCACCGATCCGGAAGTGGCCGAGGCCGAACGCAAGGCCGAGCTCTTCGAATGCGTGGACTATTTCATGCGCCTCTGGAACGAGCGCGTGAACTCCGAGCCGCGCAACGACCTCATCTCCATGCTCGCCCACGGCGAAGCGACGCGGAACATGGACCGCATGGAGTACCTGGGGAACCTGATCCTGCTGATCGTCGGCGGCAACGACACGACCCGGAACACCATGTCCGGTTCGGTCCTGGCCCTGCATCAGAACCCGGACCAACGGAAGAAGCTCTACGAAAAGCCGGAGCTCATCCCCTCGATGGTGTCGGAGACGATCCGCTGGCAGACCCCGTTGGCTCACATGCGCCGCACGCTCACCCAGGACTTCGAAATGGGCGGGAAGTCCATGAAGAAGGGCGAGAAGGTGATCATGTGGTACGTCTCGGGCAATCGCGACGACGAGGTGATCGCCGACCCCAACGCCTACATCATCGACCGCGAACGTCCGCGCCAGCACCTCTCCTTCGGCTTCGGCATCCACCGCTGCGTCGGGAACCGGCTCGCCGAACTGCAGCTGAAGATCCTGTGGGAGGAAATCCTGCAGCGCTTCCCGACCATCGAGGTGCAGGCCGAGCCCCGCCGGGTGCTGTCTTCCTTCGTGAAGGGCTACGAAACCCTGCCCGTGGTGATCCCCAAGCGGCTCTAGAGCGAAGCTACCAGAGCTTCCACCACGGCTCCGAATCCAGGGTGCGGTCGCCAGGCCGCACTTCCTGCTGCCCCCACGGGAGGATCATCATCAGCTTGTGGCTGCGCATGGTGGTCGTGCCCGCGGCTCGGACTTCGACCGCTAGCGGCGCGCCGGTTCGGGCGTCATAGGCGAAGGCGGAGAACTCGGCCACGCCGCTGCGGTCATTGCGGCTGTAGAGGGACAGTTCCGGGATCGTGATCACCGTCCATTGGGGCGAGATCGGCACCTGCAGCGAAGGGATCCCCAGCACGCGGCTGATCTGGTCGATGGACAGCGCGCCCATGCGGATCTCGACGACGATGTCGGAGCCTTCGCGCGTCGGCCATAGGCGCGCGCCGCGGGAAACCAGACCTTCGCGGATCGCGCTCTGGGCATAGTCAGCCCCCTCCCCGCGGAAGGCGGCGGTGTCCAGGAACACCTTCTTGCCTTCCGGAATCGGCAGGGCGAGCTGCTTGGCCGCGCGCTCGGCGGCGTGGGCGACGAGGAGTTGTTCTGTCGCTGTCCGGCTCGGCCGGGTCTCGACGGGGGTGGCGCAGGCGCTGAGCAGGGATGAGCCGGCAAGCAGGACGCAACCGCTCAGGGCTGGAAACCACCGGGAAGTTGCAACCATCACTACGCTCCGTACGCACGCTTACACACACCGCGGCTCGATGCGCCGCCGGGGCCGCCTAAGGCGCCTTCGCGGCAGCTTTAGGGTAGGCAGCCACGCGTTGACGCTGAAAACGCTCCTTTGCCCGCAGCGATTGCGGGGACATCGAGCGCGCGCGGTCGGGCGTCAGAACGCCAGTTGCAGACGTCCTGCCAGGCTGTCGCCCTTGTCCCAACCCGCATAGGGGCCATCGGGACGCTCGACCTCCCAGTGGCTCAGATCGACCATCAGTCGCATCCACTCTTCGAGCCGCCAGTTCACCCCGAGCTGGGCCTCTCTTCCGAAGCCGCCCGTCGGTGCGTCGGTGTTGTCCAGCACTTGGTAGCGGATCGCAACATCCCAACCGCCAAAACCGCCCTTGGAAACCGGCTTGGCCGGCGCAGTTTTCACGAAAGTGCCGCTGCGGGACGAGTATGCGGGCGGCTCGCCGGTAAGCGACCACCCCGCCGACAGCGACCAGGCGTCGATGTCGACATGCGCCGTTCGGGCGTCAACCTCGCGGCGGCCAGCCTCGAAGAACGACCAGGCGCGGCCACGCACTCCGCCCAGCTCCACGCCGTAGCCCATGCCATGCTGCGGATCGCGGACCGCGCCGAGCGAGACCTGGACCTGGTCATTGAAATGCCCGGCCCAAATGGTGTTGCGCGACAGGCTCTGCCGGTCCTCGAAGTCCTCGTAGAAGCTCCAGGCGCCGATGTGGGCGATCCCCGCCTCCGACAGCACGGGGTTCCAATGCCCCCGGACGAGGTAGGTGATGGTGTCGCGCGTGCCCTGCCGGTTGGCCGGGTCCTGGCCGGCCACCTGCCCGGCCAGGTGCCATCCCCGGCCATAGATCTTACCGATCCCGCCCCAGCCGTAATAGCCCTTCACCGGCGCGATCGCCATGGCGACGCTGTTGCGCTCCATGAAGGTCGCACCGTCCGAGCTGGACGAGCCATCCAAGCCCCGCTCGCTCAGGCGATTGCCGAGGGTGAACTCGAGCTCCCGGCCCTTCCAGCGGTCGCGCCAGGCCAAATAGGTCGCACGGGGCACCGGCTCGCCATCCTGGAAGTCGGCCTCGACATTGTAGAGCAAGTGCCCGCCGACATGACCGCCAAAGCCAGCGCGCAGGGTGCGCAACTCATAGCCGGCGTCATTGCGGGTGTCGTAGTCAGAGCCCGAGGTCGAATAGCCGTCGAGCAGTATGCGGCCCTTCGGCCTGAAGCTGAACGCACCGTCGTCGCTGACGAACTCGCCGCTATCCCAATGCAGGGTGTCGGCGCTGGCCGATCCCGCCCACGAGATCAAGGCCAAGGCCGCGGCCAGGAGGCCGCCCCGCAATACCCCGAGCTTGAAAAAGATGGACGCCTCCCCGGTCTCGCGTGTTCAAGACGCAGACCAGTCGGACGTCCACAACAGCAAACGCGTGCTGCTACAGCCCCAAGACCATCTTGGCCATTATGTTGTGCTGGATCTCGTTCGACCCTGCATAGATTGAGGTCTTTCGGTAGTTGAAATAGGTCGGCGCGACGGTCGCCGCGTAGTCCGGCCCCGCCCTTGGCTCGTTGCGTTCGCCTCGGATCTCGGCCCAGGTGTCGCGCACGAACGGCTGGGCGTAGAGGCCCGTCGCTTCCAGGGCCAGTTCGGTCACCGCCTGTTGGGCCTGGCTGCCTTCCAGCTTAAGCATGGACGAGGCCGCGCCCATCGCTTCACCCGACGTGCGGGCGGCGAACATGCGCAGTTCGGTCGCGTTCAGCACGTCGACCTTGATCTGCATCTCCATGAGCTTCCGGCGGAAATCGGGATCGTCGATCATCCGGGCGCCGCCGTCGGAACGCTCGACCTCGGCGATCTTGCGAACCTTGTTCAACTGGTTGGTCAGGCCGGCGGCGTAGGGATTGCCGCGCTCGAACTGCAGGAGGTATTTCGCGTAGGTCCAGCCCTGCCCCTCCTCGCCGATGCGGTTGGAGATCGGCACCCGGACGTTCTCGAAGAACACCTGGTTGATCTCCTGGTCGCCCTCGGGCGGACCATCGAGGGTCGGCAGCGGGACGATGCTGATGCCCGGGGTGTTCATCTCCAGCAGGAGGAAGGTGATCCCCTTCTGCCGGATTTCCTCGTTGGAGGTCCGCACCAGGCAGAACATCCAGTCGGCCCACTGGGCGTAGGTTGTCCAGATCTTTGAACCATTTAGCACGTAGTGGTCGCCATCACGCTCGGCCTTGAGCGAGAGCGAGGCGAGGTCCGACCCCGAGCCCGGCTCGGAATAGCCCTGGCACCACCACACGTCCGACGAGAGGATCTTCGGCAGGTGCTGGGCCTTCTGCTCGGGTGTGCCGAAGGCCATGACCACCGGGGCGCACATCTTCAGCCCCATGTTCGACGTCGAAGGCGCGCCCGCGAGGGCCATCTCCATGTCGAAGATATACTTCTGGGCGTGGCTCCAACCGGTCCCGCCGTATTCGACGGGCCAGTCCGGCGCGATCCAGCCCTTGTCATAGAGCCGTTTCAGCCAGCGGATCTGGCCCGCCTTATCGATATGGCCGTTCTTCGACTGGGCGGCGCGGGCGCGCATGTCCTCGTCGAAAGCTTCGGCGATGAATGCGCGGACCTCGTCCCGGAAAGCCATGTCTTCCTTGGAAAAATCGAGATCCATCGCGATTACTCCACGCCGTCGAGATATTCGATTTCGGGACGACCGCCCATGCAGGGGCCCATCTTGGCGCCGGCGGCCTTGAAGTAGTCCGTGCCGCCGTGAGCCTTCAGGGCGTCCTCGTCCTTGTAGAGTTCGAGCACCTTGTAGACCGTCGGGTCGGTGCGGCTCTTGGTAAGCTGATAGGCCAGGTTGCCCGGCTCATTGGCCCGGACCTGCTTGGCGAGATCCGTGAAGATCGCCTCGAATTCAGATTGCTTGCCGTCCTGGACCTTCAAGGTCGCGACCACGCCGATCATGCCGTCCTCCCAACATTTGTTTGAACCGGGAGCCTAGATGCGCGGCAGGGCGGCGACAAGCTGCCGATAGGGAGTTTATCGGCAGGTTTAGGCCCACCTCGTCGCAAGAACCTGCCGGTCAGGGCCGGCCGCTCATGGTCTGGCCGTTGACGAGACGCTGACCGATGAGCTGGACGATCTCGGGACTTTCGGCGAACCGGCCATGGTTGAGCCGATCGCCCGACTTGTAGGCCGAGAGGTCGATGACCTTCACATCGCCATTGGCTTCCAGGGCCGAGCGATACGGCTCCTTCGACGGGTCGATGGAGCCGAGGCGACCGACGCGGCCGGAAATGAACCTGGAGATCAGCAGGGCGCGGTCGTCCTGGGCCACGAAGATCGTGACCAGCGGACCGTCTGGCCCGAAGGCGTTGTGCTGGCGCGCGAAGACAAACGGATCGATGTCCGGCGAGGCGAGAATGACGTTGCGGATCTTGGCCGGCAGCTTGCCCTCGCGGATGGCCGCCTGTCGCAGTGCCTCCATGGCGAGGTAGGTGCCCATCGAGTGCGCGAGCACGGTGATGTCGTCGACCCGGTCGTCGTGGGCGGCCCGTAGGATGATGTTCTCAAGCGCATCGCGGGAGAACAGGGCGCTGTCTCGGTCGTACTCGTAGTCGAACAGCCGGCCCCGGGAAGGCCACGTGAAGAGGACGGGCGCGGCCTCGGCCCCGGAGTCGGCCATGATCTGGGCGAACCGATAGACCGCCGTTTCGAAGCGGGTGTTGTAGCCGTGAACGAAAAGCAGGACGCGGCGCTTGGGCCCAGCCACCCGCTCGAACCAGCGCCAGGTATTGTCCGGGCCGGACGGGGCGATGCTGACCGTGGAAAATTCGCGCAGCGGGTCGGCCGGTATCTTCTTCGGCCACTGGACAAGGCCGGTCTGTCGATTGGCCGGGGGCGGCACCGACACCACCACTTCGACGACCGATGCGCCGCGGTCACGTTCGCCGCTGAAGATGACGCCGGGCTCGGGGGTCGGCTGGCGGGTGGTGACGACGAGCATGTCGACCAGCTTGGCCTGGGGCGGGGCCTCGTGGCTCGGGAACATGAACCCCTTGGGCGCACTGGCGCAGGCGCCGGCGCCTAGCGCCAGGCTCAACGCCACGGTTCGGCGGCTCAAGGATGTAAGCGGCATGGCCGGCCTCTCTGCCCAGAGCGCGATATGGGCAGGGGCCGGGGCCCGAGGGTATGGGGTATTGACCTGATGTGGCGCCCTGCGGACGCCTATGACCTCAAGGCTTCGACTGGAAGGTCAGACCTGAGGCGCCTCAGCGGCCCTGGCGCTCGTTCCAGCCATAGGCGACCCAGTGATGGCCGCCAAGGTGACGGGCCTCGATGACGCCGTCGTCCTGGGAATGGGCGCGCGAGCGCTTGGCGCGAAGGGCGAGGCCCGCGAGCGCGAGCAGGGCCGACGCCATCACCGCGATCACGACCACGGTCGCCGCGAAGAAGACCGCCAGAACCGCTCCGACCGCAATCGCCGCGAGCGTGGCCAGAGCGCCACCGATCGCCGCGAGCCCCCGGAGCGCCGAACCGTGCTTCCTAGCGAATTCCCGAACCATCAGCTTCCTCAAGGGCGCCGCTTGTATGCAGCTAAACGAATAATTTGGGCGGGCGATCCCGGCCGTCAACGCAAACTGAGCAAAACACGACAAAGTGGCGGCATCATGCCGCCCCAACGAGCGCCATGGCCCGCCGTTCGCGCATGATGTCGTTGAACGCGGCGTTGATCGCCGCTGATTTCGCCTCGGCCACCTCGATGAACTCGTTGGGCAAGCCGCGCGCGCGGGCGCGGTCGGGGTGAGCCTCGGACAGCATCGACTTCCAGACCGCGCGCACCGTCTCATCCGGCGCATCGTGGGGGACGTCGAGAATGCCGTAGGGGTCGTCGGCGCCGATGCCCAGATGCACGGCCTTCAACCGGCGGAAGACCAGCGGCGAGAGACCGAAGAGGTCGCAGACCTGCTCGAGGTATTCGAGCTCGTCGGCGGTCACGACGCCATCGGCTGCGGCGATGTGGAAGAGGCCGTCGAGCACGTCCTCGAGCAGCGTCGGGCAGCCCGCATAGCGCTTGGCCAGTCGGCGGGCGTAGCTTTCGAAGCCCCGTGTGGTCTGGCGGGCCAGCTTGTAGAGCCGCTTGATGTTCGGTTCGGACGCGGCGTCGGGCTGGAAAACCTGGGCGAAGGCGTCGAATTCGCCCACGCTGGCGCGTCCGTCCGCCTTGGCCAGCTTGGCCCCGAGGGCGGTCACGGCAGTGGAAAAGGCCGGATCCTCGCCCGGCCGGACGGCGGGACAGTCAGCGCAGTCGCCCGCATCGGGCTTTCGGACTGCGAGCCCAGCAATGTTGCGCCAGAAGCTCATGGGAGTATCGGAAGCTGTAAGGCCGCGCGCCGGCCCTGACAATGCGCAAGAACCCCTAGGAAGGTTACGGTTTGGACAGACTCTGGAGCTTCTGGATCGATCGGGGCGGCACTTTCACCGACGTGATCGCGACCTCCGACCGGGGTGAAGAGCGTTCCCTCAAGCTGCTGTCCGCCTCGCCGGCCTACGAAGACGCCGCGGTCGAGGCCATGCGTCGCGTCCTGGAGGTCGGGCCGGACGAGCCGTTTCCCGCCCACCGGGTCGCCGCGATCAAGATGGGCACGACGGTCGCGACCAACGCCCTGCTCGAGCGGGCTGGCGCCAAGACGCTGCTGGTGACAACCGAGGGCTTCGCCGACGCGTTGGTCATCGGCGACCAGGCGCGGCCGGATCTGTTCGCGCTGAACATCGTCCGCCCCGAGCCGCTCTATTCGGGCGTGATCGAGGCGCGCGAGCGGCTCGGCGCCGGCGGCGAGATCGTCCGGGCGCTGGATACCGCCGACCTCAAGGCCAGGCTCTACGCTGCGCGCGCCGAGGGCTTCAGCTCGGTGGCCGTCGCTTTCCTGCACTCGGACCTGAACGCCGAACACGAGCGGGCCGCAGGCGAGATCGCTCAGGCGGCCGGCTTCGACTTCGTCGCCCTCTCCCACGAAGTCTCGCCCCTGCCCCGCTTCACGCCCCGCGCAGAGACGACAGTGGCGGACGCCTACCTGACCCCGGTTTTGCAGGCCTATGTCGACCGCGTGGCCGGGGCCGTCGCCGGGGCGCCACTTTTCTTCATGACCTCGGCCGGCGCCCTGGTGAAGGCCGAGGCGTTCCGCGGCCGCGACGCGGTGGTGTCGGGCCCGGCCGGGGGCGTGGTCGGCGTGGCGCGGACGGCGCAGATCGCCCAGACCGAGCAGGCGCTGGGGTTCGACATGGGCGGGACCTCGACCGACGTCTGTCGGTACGCCGGCCATCTGGAGCGGCGGGACAACGCACGCATCGCCGGGGTCAAGCTGCGCAGCCCGATGCTGGACGTAGAGACGGTGGCCGCCGGCGGCGGCTCCATCCTCGCCTTCGACGGGCTGCGCGCGCGAGTCGGCCCGCAGAGCGCAGGCGCCAATCCGGGACCCGCGGCCTATGGTCGTGGCGGACCGGCCACGGTGACCGACGCCAACCTGGTGCTGGGACGGCTGGATCCGCGCTTCTTCCCGTCGATCTTCGGGCCAGACGCCAACGCGCCGCTGGATGTGGACGCCGCGCGTGCGGCGCTCGGCAAGCTGGCCGCGGCGATGGGCGCGGAGAGCATCGAAGCGGCGGCCGAGGGGTTCGTCGCCATCGCGGTCGAACAGATGGCCCGCGCCACCGACCGCATTTCGACCGAGCGCGGCTTCGATCCCCGCGATCACGCCCTGACCGCTTTCGGCGGCGCGGCTGGACAGGTCGCCTGCGAAGTCGCGCAGGCGCTCGGCCCATCGAAGGTCGTCTGTCCCCGGCACGGCAGCGTGCTGTCGGCCTGGGGGATCGGCCAGGCCGAACTGGCGAGCCTGCGGCAGGTGGGCCTCGAGG
>JAEXKM010000055.1 GCA_023445705.1 Pseudomonadota bacterium | reverse complement strand
GCATCGAGAAGACCGCCGCCGGAGCCCTCGATTTCACCGACCTGGTCGAGAAGACCCAGGCCCTGGTCGCCTCCCGCCCCATGGCCGCCTGGGTGCTCTACAAGCTCGACGGCGGCGTCGATCACATCTTGGTCGACGAGGCCCAGGACACCGCGCCCGAACAGTGGGCGATCGTCCGCGCCCTGACCGAGGAGTTCTTCTCCGGCGCCGGCAAGCCCGTCGCCCGGACCCTCGAACGCAACATGTTCGTGGTCGGCGACGAGAAGCAGTCGATCTACTCGTTCCAGGGCGCGCGACCTGAACTGCTGATCCAGGAGTTCGAGTTCCACAAGGACCGCGCCACAGGCGCGGGCTTCCGGTTCGAGCGTGTCGACCTCCTGGCCTCATGGCGCTCCACGCCCCAGGTTCTGGGCTTCGTCGACGCGGCCTTCGCCCCGCCAGAACTGGCGGCGGCCATCCTGCCGCGGGTCGAGGCCGAGGCGATCCGCCACGAGGCGGTGCGCACCGACCAAGGCTGCGTGGACCTCTGGCCGCTGGAACGGGAGGCCAAGGGTGACCTGCGCGAGGCCTGGGACGCTCCGCTCGATGAAGAAGGCGAGGCCAGCGCCAACAAGCGCCTGGCCGGCAGGATCGCCGCCGAGATCGAGGCCCTGATCGCCCGCGGCGACGCCGTGCTCGACAAGGAGACCCGCCAGCCTCGCCCGGCCACCGCAGGCGACGTCCTGATCCTCGTCCGCCGCCGCAAGGCGCTGTTCGAAGAGATCCTGCGCGCGCTGAAGCGGCGCGGCGTCCCGGTCGCCGGGGCCGACCGCCTGGCCCTCTCCGAGCACATCATCTTCGACGACCTTCTGGCCGTCGCCCGTTTCGCTCAGTTCCCCAGGGACGAACTGACCCTCGCGGCCCTGCTGCGCAGCCCATTCTGCGACCTTTCCGACGAGAGCCTCTATGCCCTCGCCAAGGGCCGTTCGGGCGACCTCGCCGCCGTCCTCGATCGCCGCCGCGACGAGCAGCCGGAGTGGGAAAGCGCCGCCGCCTTCGCCGAATGGGCGGCTTCGGCCCGCCACCTGCGCCCCTTCGAATTCTACTCCCGCCTGCTCGCCCTGCGTGATGGGACGGGCCGCTCCATGCGCCACCGGCTGCTGACCCGCCTGGGGGCTGAGGCCGAGGACGCCCTCGACGAGTTCCTAGCCCAGGTGCTGGCGGCGGAAGGCCGTGGCGTCGAGGATCTGGAGAGCCTGGCCGCTGGCCTCGCCAGCCTCGACATAACGGTCAAGCGCGAGATGGAGGCCGACCGCGACGAGGTGCGGGTGATGACCGCCCACGGCGCCAAGGGCCTGGAAGCGCCGATCGTCTTCCTGCCGGAAACCACCCTGTCGCGAACCGCCCGCGGCGCGCCGGTGATGCCGACCGAAGAGGGCGGCTTCCTCTGGAGCGCTTCCAAGGCCACCGACTGCGAAGCCTCCGGCCGCGCCCGCGACTGGCGCGCCAGGAAGGAGGAGGACGAAGCCGCCAGGCTCCTCTACGTGGCCCTGACCCGCGCCCGCGACCGCCTGGTGCTCTGCGGCAGGCTGTCGGCCACCGCCAAGGAGGAGAACGTCAAGGGCTGGTGGGGCGCGGTCGCGGCGGCCTTCGAACACGCCAATGTCGTCGGCGACCGGCGCGCTGTGAAGTCCGGCGACCTCGAGTTCCTCCGTTTCGGCCCCGACCCGACCCCGCTGGGCGCCGCCAAGACCCGCGCCGTGTCCAAGACTCCCCCGCCCGGCTGGGCGGAGGCCGAGGCCCAGCCCGAAGCCTACGCCCGCTACGCCTCGCCCTCGCAACTCGGCGAGGCGACGATCACCCCGGCCACCTCACCCCTGGTGCGCACCGAGGGGCTCGGCCGGTTCCGGCGCGGCGACCTGATCCACAAGCTGTTGCAGATCCTGCCCGATCTTTCGGCCACGGAGCGAAGCGCCGCCGCGGCCCGCATCCTCTCGCGCGAACGTGACCTGTCGGACGACCAGCGGGCCGAAATGATCCGGGCCGCCCTCGGCGTCCTGGACGATCCGCGCTTCTCCGAGGTGTTCGGCCCTGGCAGCCGCGCCGAAGTCTCGGTCGCCGGAACCGCCAGCGGCCTGCCCCCCGGCCTCGCCATCTCGGGGCGTCTCGACCGCCTGGTGGTGCTTCACGATCGCGTGCTCGTGGCGGACTTCAAGACCAATCGCCCCTCTCCGGAACGGATCGAGGACGCCGACCCGGCCTATCTGCGCCAGATGGCGATCTACGCCGCCGTATTGGAAGATATCTTTCCCGGCAGGACCATAGAGGCGGCGCTGGTCTGGACCGACGGCCCCAAGCTGATGGCGGTTCCAGAAAAGCTGCGGCGTCAGGCTCTTGCAGAGCTCGCCCGCGAAGGTTGATACCAGGGCCATGGCCGCCTACATCGGCGGATCGAGAGCCACAGCCACGCGTTTTCCCGGCTGGGCTATGAGGAGCTTTTCATGAGCACCGTGACGGTCACCGACGAATCCTTCGACAAGGACGTCCTGCAGGCGGAAAAGCCTGTGCTGGTGGATTTCTGGGCTGAGTGGTGCGGCCCGTGCAAGCAGATCGCCCCTGCCCTCGAGCAGATCGCCGCCGAACTGGGCGAGCAGGTCACCGTGGCCAAGCTGAACATCGAGGACAGCCCGACCACGCCCTCGCGCTACGGCGTGCGCGGCATCCCGACCATGATGCTCTTCAAGGGCGGCCAGATGGCCTCGATGAAGGTCGGCGCCATGCCCAAGCAGAAGATCGTGGAATGGCTCAACGAGGCCGGGATCTGATCTAACGAAGAGCCTCCCCTACCGGGGAGGCCCCCTCAGTCAGCTCCGCTGACAGCTCCCCCGATGGGGGAGCATCTAATTGAATTCCAGATCCTCCCCCGTTGGGGGAGGTGGCG
>JAEXKM010000034.1 GCA_023445705.1 Pseudomonadota bacterium | reverse complement strand
ACATCGAGGAGGTCTGGGCCGGGACGCCGTGGCATCGCGGCGGCTATGGCGCTGCGCCGGGACCAGGGGTGCTGACCGCCTTCGGGCAGGCGCTGCGTGAACCGGTGGGCCGGATCCACTGGGCGGGCGCGGAAACCGCGGAGGCCTGGGCAGGCTATATCGACGGCGCGATCAGGTCCGGCCAGCGCGCCGCCCAGGACCTGGCGAGCCGCCTGTGACGGCGGCCTGGCGGGGTTAGCGGATCGAGATCAGCAGGGCGCTCGCCAGCAGCATGGCGGCGACGAAGGCCGCGCCGGGGGCGGCCTGGCCTGCGCGGCGTGGCCGGTAGGCGAGCAGCAGGGTCAGGGCGACGGCGGCCAGCATGATCGCCCCGAACCACTCGACCGCACCGAACTTCCAGCCCTTGGCGTAGGCCGCGCAGGCATAGGCGGCGGAGAGGGAGGCCGAACCGGCCAGACGCAGACGGCGAGGCTCCTGGCCCTCGAGCTTGCGGCCGAGCAGCTCGACCTGATGCTTGGCCATGGAGCCGCAGATGGCGGCGAAGCCCGCATAGGCGAAGAGGAGCACGGCGATGTGGATCATGCCGTCTCTCCCGCCGGCTGGGCCGCTGGGACGGCGCGGCGCTTCGGCTTGGTCGCCGGCTTGTAGGTGGCGGCCTTCCAGGCGCAGAAGCCGAGGCCGGCGCCGAGGGCGAAGAGGGTGAGGTCGAAGGCGACCATGGCCCAGTCGCCGGCCAGGGCGTTGGCGAGAAGATTGCGGCGAGAGGTGAAGGCGCTCACCAGGGGCAGAGCGGCGACCATGAAGGCGGCGGCGGACAAGGTCTCGACCCATGCCTTCTTCGCAGGGCGCAGGCAGGCGTAGAGGATCATGCCGCCCCAGGCGATGAAGAAGCTATGGACCTCCCAGGGCGAGCGCTCGGCGAAGCCGACGGGGATCAGGCGGTTGGCCCATAGCATGGCGGCCATGCCGGCCGGGACGCCGGCGATCGTGCCGATGTTCATCCGCTCCACCAGGCGGAACCCGAAATAGGGCCGCGCGGGATCGGGGAGCTGCTGGCGGCGCTTTACGGTCCAGAGGACGAGGCCGGTGGCGACCATGGCGCAGCCGGTCAGGCTGCAGAGGAAGTAGATCCAGCGCAGGACGGGCTCGGCGAAGCGGCCCATGTGCAGGCCGTACATGGCGCCCGAGGTGACGTTGGCACGGCCCGGCTCGGCTGAGCGCGAGACGAGGTTTCCAGCCGCGTCGAAGGTGAGCGAGCCGGTGCGGTACGAGAGCTTGTCGCCCGAGTGGCGGGATACCTCGATGGTGGCCGAGGCGTCGCCCGGATTGTTGACGGTGACGATCCAGGGGCGGCCGCCGCCCCAGTCGGCCGAAGCCTTGGCGAGCACCCCGGGCAGCGGCGCGAGCGGGGCCGGGACGCCGGTGCGGGCGACCTCCTCGGTGCGGGGGAACAGCGCCTGGAAGTAGGTCTGCTCGCTCTTGTAGTTCGCGAGCACGCCCCAGGGCATGTAGAGCGACATGAGGGTGACCAGGCCGGTGTAGGTGATCATCGCGTGGAACGGCAGGGCCAGGACCGCGGTGAGGTTGTGGGCGTCGAGCCAGGACCGTTGGGCCGCCTTGCTGGGGCGGAACGTGAAGAAGTCCTTGAAGATACGCTTGTGGGTGATGACGCCCGAGATGATCGCCACCAGCATGAACATGGCGCAAAGGCCGGCCACCCAGCGGCCGAAGATCACCGGCATGTAGTGCATCTGGAAATGCACCCGATAGAAGAACTCGCCGCCGCGGGTGTCGCGGGGCTTCACCACTTCGCCGGTGGAGGCGTCTAGGATCGCCTGGTTCTGATTGCGGCCGCGGCCGCGCCGCTGTTCGGGCTCGCCGGGCTTGGGCTCGGGACGCCAGGAGACGCGCACGGTGGACTGGCGCTCGTCCGGCAGGGAGATGAACCAGCTCCTGGCGTCGGGGGCGACCTTCTGCAGGTGGGCGATAGCGCCAGCGGCGGCCACGTCATAGCTGGCGGGGACGCCGGTTTCCGGCTCCATCCAGCGGGTGATCTCCGGGCGGAAATAGGTCGCGGTCCCGGTCAGGAACATCGCAAACAGGATCCAGCCGAACAGCAGGCCGCTCCAGGTGTGGAGCCAGGCCATGGACTGGCGGAACGAGCCGTTCACAGGCGGGGCTCCACGATGAACGAGACCCAGAGGGCCGCCGAGAGGATGGCGCAGCCGGCGGCCAGGCCCAGCCACAGCCGCCAGGTCTTGGGATCGCCGAAGCACCAGACGGCCACGGCGGCGTAGACGGCGAAGGAGAGCGTGGTCGCCCAGAGGGTGGCTTCCACCGCCGATCCCGGCAGCAGGCGCGCCAGGACCGCGGTGGCCAGCGACGCCAGCAGATAGCCGACCACGATGGCGGCGATGGCGCGGCCGGCGATGTCCAGACGCTGGATCCAGGTCCTGCCGCCCTTGCGCTTGGCCGTCGGCGCGGCGGCGGCGGTCTTGCCCATGACCGCCCTCCCTAGAAGGCGGCGCGGAGGGTTAGGGTCACGCGGCGGGGCTCGCCGAAATACCCGCCGTTGTAGAAGCCGACGCGGCGATAGTAGGTCTTGTCGAACAGGTTATCGACGTTGATCTGGGCGCTGAGCTTCTCGTTGAAGCGGTAGCGGGCCATCAGGTTGGCGAGGATGTAGGCGTCCTGGCTGACGTTGGTGCGCAGTAGGGGCGGATTGGTTCCGGGCGCGCTGGTGTTCCCCGGAACGGGGATGGTGGCGAGGGTGTAGATCTCGCTCTGCCAGTTGACGCCGCCGCCGAGGGTCAGGCCTTCGAGCCGGCCCTGGAAGTCGTAGGT
>JAEXKM010000359.1 GCA_023445705.1 Pseudomonadota bacterium | reverse complement strand
GTCTGGGATTGACCATGAAGGAACCTCCTCCTTCGAACTGACAAGAGGCGAACAGCCCGCAGCTCCGGAAGTTCCTGAAGGCTCCAAGGCGTCCTATACCGGTGGCAGAGATTCCCTCGCCTCGGGTCGCCCATGTCGTTCTTCGTGCCGAACACCACCAGTCCGCAGCAGGCCGAGGAGGTCTATGCCGCGGTGCGCCGCTTCCTCGCCGACAACGGCTGGCCCACCGCCGACGAGCGCTACGAGAGCCTCTCGTTCCAGCATGAGGGCAAGACCTACGTGTTGAACGTCGGCCGGCGTCACCACGAACTGCCCGAGCAGGTGATGCTGATCCTGCGCGCCGAGGGGACGCAGAACTATTATGTCTGCACTCCCAACCGCGGGACCGCCCGCGGGGCGCCCTATCTCATCGGCGACGAGGCCCAGGCCAAGATCGCCGTGAAGTTCCCGGCCTAGCGGGACTCGAGCGCCAACCGCGGCCGCCGGCGAAGCGCCGATCCGACCAACGCGAAGCCGCCGATCATCAGCGCCCAGGTTTGCGGCTCCGGCACAGCCGAGATGACCCCTGGCGCAGCCGCAACCACGGCGATGTTGTCGAACTCGAACGAGTCCCCGGACGAACCGAACACCACCGAGCTGACCGTCTTGTCGAAGACGTAGCTCATATAGCGGCCAATCGTCTGGTCGCCATTGAACGCGCCGCCGGCCAGTTGGACTCCGTTCAGGACCTCCGACGTGCCGTCCAGGAAATTGAAGCGAAGCGAATTATAGCTGTCGGGCGACCCCATGAAGACGCTCAGGGCGCTGATGCCGGGCGTGCTGAGGGTCATGGTCCCGCCCTTGCGGACGGCGGCGTAGTATCCGGTCGCCCCGGGCGGCGGCGCCGCAGTCGAGGTCGTGCCGGCAGACACCTTGCGCAGCCCCGAGCCGGCGGAGAACAGCACCGAGTAGTCCGCGTTCTGCACGTCGTCGAAGTTCCAGACCAGCGTCTTGCCCACCAGGGGACCCGCATCGGCCGAACTGAATGAGATCGCTACCGCCGCCTCGGCCGCCCCCGCGCCGCAGAGCAACATGGCTGTAGCCAGGGCAGCAGCACCCGTCGCACGCCTCATGGACTCCTCCTGTTTTCCCCGACGCGCGAGACTTGGCGGGCGCGCCGTTATTATTATTGGCAAGCAAGTCCCCAGCCCTGGACCAAACTGTGCGGCAAGGCAGGACGACGGGCTGACGCAGCGCGACTGTCCGTCGACGAATGGTTAACTCGGCAGTAAGGGAAATAGTTTCCACGCCTCGCCCAATGCGCGAATTCAAACGCCACTTTTTTTCTAAAGCACGGGCAAAACAACCTGCTCGCGAGAAACAAAGCTTCAGGGCGAGCGTGTCGCGCTAGAGGTCGTCGCTGGACGACACCACGGGCAGAGCCCGGCCGGGCTGGGGCTCGATCAAGGTCCGCCCCAGGGCGCGCAGCGCTTCGGTCGGCGCTCCTGCCGCCGACATGCCCTGCCACTTCGCATAGGCGTCCGCGCTCTCCCATCTTCCCAGCACCAGATAGGTCCCGGGCGCGCCCTCATCGCGCACCAAGTCCGCGCCCAGGAAGCCGGCGACCGCCTTCGGACGCGAGAGCATCCCCGTTTCGGCGAACGCCTTCTCGAAGGCCGCCTCCTGGCCGGGCCTGACCTTGAAGCTGATCAGGCTATGCACCCCGGCCCTCATCAGCGGGCGTCCTTGAAGATCTCGCCACCGCGCATGATCAGCGCGATCTTCTCACCCTGCCCGGTCAGCACCGAGAGGTCGGCCAGCGGATCGCCATCCACCAGCAGAAGGTCGGCCAGCGCTCCGGACCTGATGACGCCCAGCTCGCTAGGCCGGCGTAGCAGAGCGGCGTTCACCGTGGTCGCCGAGCGCAGAATCTCGATGTTCGACTGCACCTCGGCTCGCAGCAGGAACTCCTTGGACTGCTGGGGATGGGTTTCGCCCAGCAGGTCGGTGCCGAAACCGATGGCCACGCCGGCGCTCCGGGCGATGTCGATGGCGCCGACGCCCGCATGCAGCACGTCCCCAAGCTTCTTCTGGCTTTCGGCCGGGAACCGGAGCGTGCGCCCTACCTCGGCGATCTGGTCGTAGGTGACCAGGGTCGGCACCAGGAAGCAGCCATGCTCGGCCATGACCCGCGCCGACTCCGCGTCGATCAGATTGCCATGCTCGATCGAACGCACCCCAGCCTTAGTGGCCCGGATGATCGCCTCGGGGATGTAGGCGTGGGCGAAGGCGTAGGTTCGCCGTGCGGCCGCCTCTTCCACCGCCGCGCGGATCTCGTCCTCGGTGTACTGGACCATGTCGATGGGGTCGGAGGGCGTCGCCACGCCGCCGCCCGCCATCACCTTGATCTGGTGGGCCCCGGCCTTCAGTTCCTCGCGGGCCGCGCGGCGCACCGCATCGACCCCGTCGGCGACATGGCTGAACGCGCTGGTGCGGATCGAACAGGCGCATAGCTGCGGATGCTCCGATACCGGCGCGCTGTCGCCGTGCCCGCCGGTCTGGCTCAGCACCCGGCCGGAGCGGAAGATCCGCGGGCCCCTCACCAGGCCGCGCTGCAGGGCGTTGGTGATCCCCGGATCCAGGCCGCCCGCGTCGCGAACGGTGGTGAAGCCACGCTGCAGCATCCCCTCGAGGATGAACTTGGTCTCGATAGCGACCCATGAGGTCTGGCGCCGTCCCATGGCCGCCAGGTCCATGGTGGTGATCGCCGCGTGCACGTGGGCGTCGATCAGGCCGGGCATGAGCGTCCGGCCGCCGGCGTCCAGGATCGGCGTGTCGCCCGCCGGGCCGAGCGATCCGCCGTCCTCGGCTACCTCGACGATGCGCTCGCCTTCGATCCGCACCGATGCGCCAGGCCGAAGCTCGCCGGCTTCCATGTCCAGGAGCCGCGCGTTCGAGATGATCAGGTTCGCCATGAGATCTCTCCATGCAGGACAGAGTCTCGTGGGCGATCGCCCGCACAGCACACAAGGCCGGAGGGCCCGGCCGTGCCGATCGGCAATCATTCCGTGACGGATGATCGCTTCGACGCCGACGGCGGAATCCCGAAGTGGTCGGCGAAGGCGCGGCTGAAAGCGGCAGGCGACCTGAAGCCCACGGCGGCGGCGACCTCGCCCTGCCGCAGCGCGCCCTCGTTCAGCAGGCGCCTGGCCCAGTTCATGCGGACCTGCCTTGAATAGTCGTGCGGCGTGCAGCCGAAGAGCGCCCGGAACCCGGCGTTCAGCTTGTTGCGATTGAGGCCGACCCGTGCGGCCAGGGCGCTCACCGACGGCGGATCGGCCAGCTCGCGCGCATAGATGGACGCCGCCGCCTGCACCAGCATCGACTCCCGCGCCGACAGCGCCCCCTCTTCGACGCTGCGCGAGGGCGCGCCCAGGCGCCCCAGGCTGGCGGTGGTCTCGCACATCAGCTCGACCATCTTGGCTTCGAGATACCGCTGCCGAAGCGTCCCGGCGAACGGGGCGGCGAACACCTCGTCCAGCACTATCCACAGCTTGGGGCTCATCGGCAGGCTGAGACTGAACGGCGCGCTCGCCTTGCCGCAAAAGAAGCTCTTCAGCGGATCGGGCAGCCGGTCCACCTCCAGGCCGAAGCGATCGACCAGCACGTCGGGCGAGATCCAGGCGCCGACATACTTCACGTCCAGTCCGGACTCATACTGGCGCACCTGCCGCGTCTCGCGCGGAAAGGTGGTCAGGCAGACCCGCGCCCCGGCATGGACGTAGCGGCTCTGCCCGCCCAGGGTCTGGCGCACCCGGCCCGACTTCACGAACTGCAGCCCGATCGAATTGCGCACGATCGTGTGGTCGCGGGTCGGCGCCTTGGCGCGCCAGTCGTTGACGGAACAGAAGAAGCCCTCTTCCACCGGCAGGAACTCGATCCTGCCCGCCTGCCCGGGCGAGCCCTCTCCATAGAGGTCGCGCAGGATCTCCCGGCCGGACCGGAGCTGGGCCTGGCGCACGAGTTCAGACTGATCGATCCAGGTGGCCATGGGTCCTCCGCGCCGATCCCCCAGGGAAGCCCCGACGCCGCCTCACCGCAAGGTCCCTGATGCCCTACTGCGGCTCGGCCTCGTCCGACGGCGACCCCCGCGGATAGCCATAGGGCCCGGGCAACTCATGGCCGCCGGAGTCGACGAAGAGCGCGCCCAGGCGTTTCACGACCTCTGGGCTCGATGCGTACTTCGAATGATTGAGGCTGCCCTGCCGCGCCAGGCCCGAGAGGTCGATCAGGGTCACGTCGCCGGTGCTTTCCAGCTTGCTCTTGAAAGGTTCGACCTGCGGATCGGCCGCGCCGAGCCTCTGAACCCCGCCAGCCAGCAGGCGCGACACCCGCAAGGCGAAATCCCGCTGAGAGATCAGGAAGGTGAAATGCGGCCGGGTGGGACCGAGCGCATCGAACTGGCGCATGAAGACGTCGACATCCAGGTCCGGCGAGGCCAGCACCACGTTGCGCAGCTTCGGGCTGAGCGCGCCATCTCGGATCGCGGACTGCCGAAGCGCCTCCAGCACCAGCCAGGCCCCCATCGAATGGGCCAGGATGTTGACCTCCCTGATCTCGGGGTTCTGGCAGGCCAGACGCAGGACACGCTCCAGCGCGTCGCGCGAGAAATTGGCGCTCTCCCGATCGTAGAGATAGGC
>JAEXKM010000344.1 GCA_023445705.1 Pseudomonadota bacterium | reverse complement strand
TCACGGTCCTATACGAGGCGGGGTCGGTGGGCGCCGCCGCCAGCGCGGCAGTCGTCGGGAAATCGATGAGGCTGTCGACGTTGGCCAGGTTGGTCAGGTTCGAGCTGAGCTGAGATGAGACTCCTTCCGCCGCCGTCATCCCCGATTTCTCCTGGGGACGCCCGCTAGCGACAGCTTCGCTTACAGCCCTGGAGCGACTAGGCTCGGCGAAAGAACTCGCGGGGAGGCGAGACCTTGGGAAGATCCATTGCGCTGATCGTGTGTCTGGCGGCCGCATTCGCCCTTGCCTGGGCGAACGAGCGCACGCCCCAGCCGGCCCCTGCAAGCGCGCCCGCCACCGCTTTCTCCGCCGCGCGCGCCCTGGCCGACGTGGAGGCGATCGCCAAGACGCCACACCCCATCGGCAGCCCGGCCAACGCCGCCGTCCGCGACCACCTGCTTCGGCGCATGTCGGCGCTGGGGCTTTCTCCCCAGGTCCAGCGCACCCAGGTGCTGCGCCAGCGTGGCGACGCAGCCTTCGGCGGCGTGGTCGAAAACCTGGTCGGCGTCCTGCCCGGCCGCGACCGCGCCTCGCCGGCCGTGCTGGTCATGGCCCACTACGACAGCGTTCCCGGCTCGCCCGGCGCCGCCGACGACGCGGCCGGGACCGCCGCCACCCTGGAGATCGTCCGCGCCCTCAAGGCCCAGGGAACCCCGGCGCGCGACGTCATAGTCCTCCTGACTGACGGCGAGGAGAGCGGCCTGCTCGGCGCCCAGGCCTTCTTCGACCAGCACCCGCTCGCAAGGCGCGCCGGCTTCGTCCTGAACATGGAGGCGCGCGGCGGCTCTGGCCGCGCCCAGATGTTCCAGACCGGCCCCGACAACGCCGGCACGATCGCCCTGCTGCGCAGGGGATCGGTGTCGCCCGCGGCCTCCTCCCTGACCGTCTTCATGTACGAGCAGATGCCCAATGACACCGACTTCTCGGTGCCGCGGGCGCGACAGATTTCCGGTCTGAACTACGCCTTCATCGGCGGCCAGTTCGACTACCACTCGCCGACCTCGACGCCGGCCAATCTGGACAAGGGTTCGCTGCAGCACCTGGGCCAAGAGACCCTGGCCGCAACGCGCGAGGCGGCCTTTGCGCCGGCCCTGCCCGCCAAGGCCCAGAGCCTCGTCTACGCCAACACCTTCGGCGGCCACATCCTGGCCTATCCGCAGCCGCTCGGCTGGGCCGTGCTGGCCCTGGCTGCGATCCTGTTCGTGGTCGGGGTCGTCCAGGCCCGCAGCCGGGGCGCCCTGCCCTGGCCCGACGTTCTCAAGGGCGCGGGGGCGGCGTTGTACGCAGCCTCGCTCGCGATGGTCGCCTTCCGCCTGGCGCGGCGGGCCACCGGCGCGGGCTTTGGCTATTTCGAGCAGCGCGATCTACTGGCCCAGTCGGTCCGTTGGGAGGTGGCGCTCGCCCTTCTCGCTATCGGGACCCTGGCCATGGCCGCCGCCGCCGCGGGTCGGGGCCGAAGCCGTATCGGCGCCGCCGCCTTGGTGCTCGGCCTTGGCGCGGCCTGCTCGATCTTCGGCGCGCTGGACGTGACCGCCCTGGCCGTCGGCGGCTTCGGCGCAGCACTCGCCCTGCTCAGCTTCGGCCGCCCGACCACCCTCTCGGGCGCCTGGGCTGGCGTGCTGCTGACCGGCTTCGTCGTGGCGCTGGCGTTGCAGGTCCTGGCCCCGCCCACCGCCTTCCTGGCCGCCTGGCCGCTGACCCTGGCGACCCTGGCCGCCGCGCTCACCGGGCTCGCCAGCCGCCGCAACCTGCCGCAGCTCGCGATCCTGGCGTTGGCCGGCGCGCTCGGCCTGGCCTGGCTGCTGGCCTTCGCCCACGGCGTCTATCTGGGCCTCGACCTGCCCGAGTTGCTGGCGGTCTTCGTCTGGCTGGCCGCGCTGCTGCTTTGGCCCCTCGCCCAACCGGGGGAAGACCGCAAGGGCGCGCGCCTCGCCGCCATGGCCATGGTGTTTCTCGGCGTCGTCGCCGTGGGCGTCGTCCGCTTCGATCCCCCCTGGACCGCGCGCCATCCGCAGGCCACCCACATCGCCTACTACGTAGACACAGCCAAGGGCCTCTCCTGGCGGTTCAGCGACATGCCGCGCCTGCCCGCCTGGACCCGCGACGTGCTGACCAGCAACGGCGGCAAGGTCCAGAAGCTGGCCCTGCCCTTCCTCTGGCGCGAAGAAGCCTGGGCCGCGCCGGCGCAGGCCGTCGCCGCCACCGCGCCGACAGCCGAGCTCACCAAGGACGCTGACGGAACCCAACGCCTAACGGTGCTGCCGACGCCCGGCGCGCGGACCTTGGCGATGAGCGTCAAGACCAGCGCAGCCCTCACCAAGGTCGCCCTCAACGGGGCGCCGGTGAAGCTGCTCGGCAAGGCCGGCGACTCCGCGAAATTCTATTGGGAGGTTCCCGAGAACGGCCTGACGCTCACCTTCCGGAGCGCGACGCCCGGGACGCTGGACGTCAGCTACAGCGCCGTGCTCGACCAGTGGCCGGCGGACGCGGCGCCCTTGCCGCCCCGCCCGGCAGACCTGATGGCCTTCGGAACCTCGGGCGCCACCTATGTCGGCGGCGCCCGAAGGTTCTCCTGGTAGTCCTTACTTCTCGAAGGCGGCGGTGATCTTCAGTTTCACCTCGTCGCCCACCGCCGGAGCCGCATAGCCCAGGCCGAAGTCGCTGCGCTTGATCGTGGTCGTCGCCGAGAAGCCGACGGTCGCGGCCTTGCTCATCGGGTTGACGCCGGCGCCGGTCAGCTTGGCGTCCAGGGTCACCGGCTTAGTCACGCCCTTCAGGGTCAGGTCGCCGGTGATCTTGGCGTTCTGGCCGTCCACGACCACCGAGGTCGAGACGAACTTGCCGGCCGGGAACTTCTCGACCTCGAAGAAGTCCTTGCTCTGCAGGTGCTTGGTGAAGGCCGGCGAGGTGGTGGTCATGCCCGACATCGGAATGTCGATCACGACCTTGGCCGCCGCGGGGTTGGCCGGATCCAGGGTCAGGCTGCCGGTCATCTCGCCGAACATGCCATAGAGGATCGAGAAACCCATGTGGTCCAGCGACCAGACCACCTGGGTGTGGTGTCCATCGACCTTGTAGGTCGCCGCGGAGATCCGCGAGACGTCCGGCGCGCCAGGCGTCTGGGCCAGGACCGGGGTGGCGATCAACGTCACCGCCAAGCCGGCGGCTGCAAGCAGCTTCTTCATGGTTCGCAGTTTCTCCGTTTTGGGCCGCATGGCCCTTGCTCAAGCTTAGATCAAACGGCGCCCAAGGCGCGTCAAGCACTCTGGCGTTCGCCGAATGGAACAGGCTATTGCGTAAGCGGCGCCTCTTCGGCGTGCGTAACGAAGGAAGCCCGATGTCCGCGAACGTCGTCATCTATCACAATCCGGCCTGCGGGACTTCGCGTAACACCCTGGCCCTGCTGCGTGAAAAGGGCGTCGAGCCGACCGTGGTCGAGTACCTGAAGCAGGGCTGGACCAAGGAGCAGCTCCAGGACCTCCTGGCCCGCATGGGCGTCTCCGCCCATGAAATCCTGCGCGAACGCGGCACCCAGGCCGCCGAGCTTGGCCTGACCGATCCGGCCACCTCAGACGAGGCGATCATCGCCGCCATGATCCTCGACCCGATTCTGGTGAATCGCCCTATCGTCTCAACCCCGAAGGGTGCGGCGCTGTGCCGTCCTGCCGAATTGGTGCTCGGCCTGCTTTAACCGGCGCCGTCAGGGGTTTTTGTTCGCAAAACTTACCTGGAATTAACCATATCCGGTGGACAACGGCTAAGCCGTTCACCAGCACTATGCGACCTGCGAAGGCTCATCACCTTGGCCGCACGAGTATGGGGGCACGATGCAAGAGTTTGATCCGCGACGCCCGACGTTCCGTCTCACGCCCGCCCTGGCCGTCGGCCTGGCTGGTGTCGCCGCCCTGGCGATAGGCTGGAAACTCAACGCCGATCCGACCGCGGTCGCCGCCAAGGCGCCCCTCGATCCGGCCGCCATCGCCGCCCTCCAGCACGCGGCCTTCACGCAATCCGAAGCCCAGCCCGGCTTCACCCGTCCCGAGAGCGTGCCGCTCAAGGTCCGCGCCGGGGAGACGCTCGAGTCCGCCGTCCAGCGCGCCGGCGTGCCGCGCGACGAGGCCAAGCTCGCTGTCGAGGCCCTGGCTGAGGCCATGGACACCGTCCACATCAAGGCCGGCATGGCCTTCGACGCCGCCGTCGCCAAGCCCCGCGACGACCGCGGCCCGGCCCGGCTGATCGGCCTTTCGCTGCGCACCGGACCGGCCAACTCCATCACCCTCTCGCGCACTTTCGACGGCGCCATGCGCCTGCGCGAGATGGAAGAAAAGATCCGCGACGAGCAGACCGTCGCCCGCGGCGAGATCGACGGCTCGCTGTCCGAGAGCGCCTCTCGCCTGGGCGCCAATCCCGGCCTCGTCGGCGGCATGGTCAAGCTCTTCTCGCACAAGATCGACTTCGATCGCGACCTCAAGGCCGGCGACGAGTTCACCATGGTCTTCGACCGCAAGATCACCGAAAGCGGCCGCACCATCGCGACCGGCGAACTCGAATACGCCGCCATCAAGGGCATTCAGTTCTATCGTTTCGAGCGGGCCAACGGCGACGTCCAGTACTTCGACGAGAACGGCAAGAACATCAAAGGTTTCCTGCTGCGCACGCCCGTCGACAACGCCCGCATGACCAGCCGCTTCGGCATGCGCCGCCACCCGATCCTCGGCTACAACCGCATGCACCAGGGCATCGACTTCGGGGCCGGAACCGGCACGCCGGTCTTCGCCGCGGGCGACGGCGTGGTGGTCGAGGCCCGGCGCTGGGGCGGCTATGGCAACTGGGTCCGCATCCGCCACGCCGGCGGCTTCGAAACCGGCTACGGTCACCTTTCGCGCTTCGCCAAGGGCCTGCGCGCGGGCCAGCGGATCAGCCAGGGACAGGTGGTCGCCTATGTGGGCTCCACCGGCGCCTCCACCGGCCCTCACCTGCACTACGAAATCTGGCAAAAGGGCAAGCGCGTGAATCCGGTGGGCGCAAAGGTGCCCCAGGGCACCGTGCTGGCCGGCGCCGAGCTCGCCGCCTTCCGCGCCCAGAAAGCCCGCATCGACGCCCTGGTCCGGAACCAGGCCTCCGGCGAGGCCCAACTGGCTTCCGCTGACACCTCCATCCAGCGCTGACGCAGCGGAAACCTCGCGCAATCAACCGCCTAAGCGGCAAGCCTAAGCTTCCAACGGGTCGGTCCGCGCACTAATCTATCGGTTTGAGCCGAGTCCGCGCGGAGAGGTGCTTTGACCGCAGCCGTCCCACCCAAGCCCCGCGCCCGTTACGCCGCCAAGCGCGACGCCATCATGGCGGCGGCGACCAAGGTATTCGCCGAGGCGGGAATGAGCGGCTTCACCTTGGCGGCCGTGGCCAAGCGGATGGACCTGCATCCGGTCAGCCTGACCTACTACTTCAAGCGCAAGGAAGACCTCGCCGCCGCGGTCCTTCAGGAAACTATCCGGCGCTTCGCCGAGATGCTCGACCACGCCGAGGCGCAAAACTCTCCAGCCGAGCGCCTGCGGGCCTTCGTCGCCGCCTATTTCGAAACCCGCCGCCGCATCGCCGTGGGCGACGAAATCCCCCTCGCCCCCTTCAGCGAGGTCTATCTGATCGAGGGCGAGCAGAAGAAGCCGGTCATCAAGAGCTTCGAGGCGCTTTACGTCCGCATCGGCCGGCTGCTGAAGTCCGACGACCTCCCGTGGGTGGGCGCGCCGCGCCGCCAGGGCCTGGCCCGCCTGATCGTCAACCAGCTCACCTGGTCCGACACCTGGCTGCCGTCCTACGAGCCGCAGGACTACGGCCGCGTCGCCGATCGCCTCGCCGACGTGATGATCTTCGGCCTCGCCGCGGACGGTCAGGCCTGGCCGGACCTTCCACTGGTCAAGCTCGGCGCCCATGACGACGACGGCGACGACGTCACCCGTGACCGCTTCCTGGTCGCCGCCACCCGGCTGATCAATCGCGAGGGCTATCGCGGCGCTTCGGTCGACAAGATCTCGGCCGAGCTGAAGGTCACCAAAGGCTCATTCTATCACCACAACAGCGACAAGGACGAACTGGCGGTCGCCTGCTTCAACCGCACCTTCGACCTGATCGACCAGGCCAAGGCCGAGGCGGCCGCGGAAAACTCCGGCTGGACGAAGCTCTGGCGCGCGGTGGTTTCGCTGGGAATGTATCAGGCCGAAAGCGGCGGCGGCGGCATCCTGCGCCATCACGCCATGGCCGCGGTCCCGCAGGAAATGCGCCGCCAGATGCGCGGGCGCTTCCAGCAGATCACCTATGCCTTCGCCGGGGTGATTTCGGATGGAATCGCCGACGGCTCTATTCGCCCGGTCGACGCCCTGCTCGCCGCTCAGGCGATGATGGTCGCGTTCAACGCCAGCCTGCCGCTCGGCCCGCGGACGACCCCGCCGGATACGGATGGGGTCATCGAGGAGTATCTGCGCCCTGCGTTGCTGGGTTTCTTCGTGAAGTAGGCGGCGCGCCCGCTACCGGGGGACTGGAATTCACGGGCGCGCCTTTCCTCCCTACTTCGTCGCGGGCTTGGCCGCAGGCTGCTCCGCCTTCTTCTGATGATGATGCTTCTTGTGATGCGTGGCGGTCTTGGAACTCGCCGCGGCCGGCGCCGGGGCGGTGGCGGACTCGGCGGCCAGGGCGACACCGGCCATCGCCAGCGACGCCGCCAGCGAACCGGCCAGAATGATCGAGGTCTTCATTGGGTCTTCTCCGGGCTTCGTTTGGCGGCCCTCGCCGCCACGTCCACACCCTCAGCCCGGCATCTGTCGGCCGATCGCCCGCCGCCTTACAAATTTTTGAGCTGTCGGAGCAAAGATCCTCCCCCGCTG
>JAEXKM010000330.1 GCA_023445705.1 Pseudomonadota bacterium | reverse complement strand
GTCTGGCTGGGGGTGAAGCTCGGCTTGTTGAAGGTGACGTTAAGGGCGCCGGCGGCGGCGTTGCGGCCGAACAGGGTGCCCTGGGGACCGCGGAGGACTTCGAAGCTGGCGACATCGACCAGATCCTGCAGGACCTGGCCTGGGCGGGCCTGATAAACGCCGTCGAAATAGACGCCGATCGCATTGTCGAGGCCGTCGGCGGCGGTCGGCGCATAGCCGATGCCGCGGATCGTCACCGAGAAGTTGCGCGGGTTGCCGCCGGTCGAGTTCAGGCCGGGCGTCTGAGCAATCAGGCTCTGCAGATCGATGGTGCCCTTGGCCTCCAGCGTCTGGCCGCTGATCGCCTGCACCGAGACTGGAACATCCTGGAGCTTTTCTGCGCGCCGCCGCGCGGTCACGACCACCTCGGCCATGTCGCTCACGCCGTCCGCGGCCTCGGCGGCGCCGGCGAAGGATGGCGTCGCCGGTATCGCGAAGAGAGCGGTTGTAGCGAGCAGCGCCCGCACGAAGTCCAAACGGTTCACTCTGAGAAGCCCCATTTCATTAAACCCCTTAATCCATAGTAGATGGATAGGATTTGAATGGTCAGCCCGGCTTTTTCACAGAACACCCCCTAGATTTTCTCATCGTCTGGGAGGGGGAGGGCGCGCGTGCATGGTGCGAGCAGGCCGCTTTCCAGGCTTCCGACGCGTGGGGCTAAGGACTAGGAATTGCCTGTGGGCGGCCTTGGCGCTCGTGAGTGGGGGCCGGCGATGCTGGGGCTGAAGAAGGAGCTGAATCTTCTCGTCGACTATGACCCGCAATGGCCGGACGAGTTCGAGAACGAGAGGGCGCGCATCGCCCGTAGCCTCGGGCCGCTCGCGCGCGACATTCAGCATTATGGCTCGACCTCCGTGCCCGGCATGCGGGCCAAGCCCATTCTCGACATCCTTGTCGGGGTGACGCCGCTTTCGACTTGGGAGCAGTGCAAGGCGCCCCTCGAGGCGCTTGGCTATGACTACGCGGCCCACGCCGGGGTGCCGGGACACTTCATCTTCGGCCGAGGGCGGGACACGACGGAGAGAACCCACCTGGCCCACATCGTGGAGTTCGACGGCCATGAATGGCGCTCGAACCTGGCGTTTCGCGACGCCCTGCGGTCAGACCCGGATCTGCGCGCCGCCTACGTCGCCGAGAAGGAGCGCGCCGCCGCCCTCGCTCCGGAAGTTCGCGCTCGATACAACGCGCTCAAGCATGATTTCGTGGCGGAGGCCCAGGCGAAGGTCGCTGCGCGTCAGGCGCAGCACCTAGGATAGGCTGCTCGAGGCGGACCGGCCCAGCCGTTCGAGGACGACTGGGGCGGCTGAGATGGCTGGCTAGCGGGTCTCGATGCCGGCGTCGCTCATCGCCAGCGGATGCTGATCGACCAAGCCGAGGCGCGGGACTCGTGCGTTGCGGTCCAGCACCGCACCTGGAGCGATGACTGCATTGGCTCCGATCCGAGTCCCGTCGCCAATGAGCGCACCAAACTTGTCCACGCCGGTGTCGATCACCCGGTTCGCGTGGACGATGCGTATCGCCTTGTCACTGAACTCGTTCCGGTAGTTAGCGACCATGCTGCCAGCTTCGAGGTTCACCCCCGATCCGATGATCGAGTCGCCGATGAAGTTCAGGTGCGCGGCTTTGGAACCGCTGAGCATGAACGTCGTCTTCAACTCGACACCCGGCCCCACGATGCAGTCTTCATCAATGAAGACGCCGCCCCTGAGAAGCGCCGAAGCCGCAACAAAGCTTCCGGGGCCGATGATCGCCGGGCCCTTGACGGTGGCTCCCGTCTCGACCTCTGCTGAGGAATGCACCGCCACCTCGCCGAAACGGCGGTAGTCCGGCCCCAAGGCGGCGATAGCGTTGCGTATGAGCTCAGGGGCAGCTTGCGTGATGTTCCAAGGAAGGGCTTCGCCACTTCCGAATGAGGTCGCGGACCATCGATGAACATAGGCGCTTATTAACATGGTCAACTTGTAGTCGCGATGCGTCCCCTCGGCGAGCCCGGCGGCGGCACGTCCGAATGCGGGGCTTACACAGGAACGAGGCGCGGAGCGCTACGAAGTCAGGAGACGCCCGATGCCGCGAGATCTCAGCGATGACCAGGTTTCGCAGTTTGCGCGCGATGGCGTTCTGAGGCTCGAGGGGTTGATCGACGGCGACTGCATCGCGCTTGCCCGGCAAGCGGTGCTGCGGCCGTTGGAAGGCATGGGGCTCTATCGTGATGGCCGTTGGCGCTTGGACGGGCGGCAGCGGCCCGAATGGCCCGCCTCCGGCCTGAAGGCGCGGGATATCGGAAGCCGCCATCCGGAGGTGGAAGCCCTGGTCGAATTGCCCGCCGTTAAAGGTGTGGTCGGGCGCCTGTTGGACGGGAAGGCGTTCGATCGCAAGGTGTTCCCGCGCCCTCAGGTGTTGGCGTCCCTGCCAAATCGGGACCGATGGGTCCTTCCCGATAGCTGGCACACGGACGTCCCTCGGGTCGCGAGCGGCTGCTCCCCAGGCGTTCAGATCTTCATATTTCTGGACTTCGTGGTTGCCGGGGGCGGCGGCACCGTCGTCGTCGCTGGGTCCCATCGTCTGTTGGATGATGGACGAAACCTGAGGCCGAAGGAGATCGTGGCGGCGCTTCGGCCCGAGCCCTTCTTCCGGGCGCTGTTCGGTGGAAGTCCTCAAGAGCCAGGAGAGGATGGGTTGCCGGCCGGCCGGGTGGGCGAGGTCGATCTCACGGTGATGGAGCTGATCGGCGAACCGGGGGATGCGTGGCTGATGGACCTTCGGACGCTCCATGCGGCGGCGCCCAACGCATCCAACCGGCCCCGTCTGATGGCGACGCATCGCTTTCTCAGGGCTGATCTCATGCCCGAAATTGCGGCGGCCTTTGGCTGGAGGTGAACCAGGGGTGGCTGGAAAGCAGGCCGCGCAGTCGCCAAGATGCGCCGGCGATGGCGTCCGCTAAATGATCTGGAACTCGCCGCTCTGCTTGTAGCGCAGGTAGGCCTCCACCGTGCGGCGCATGTTCGGAAGCATGGGCGGCAGTTCGCTGGGCGCGAACCATTCGACGGCATGGCTCTCGTCGTCGGCGACGGCGGCCTGGCCTTCATACCGCCGCACCGCGTAGAGCAGGCTGAAGTACTGGCAGCGATGCCCGTTGGGGAAGGTGATGGTCTCGAAGGCCGGGTCGGAGGCGAAGCCGAACGGTGTGGCCTGGGCGGCGTCCAGACCGGTCTCTTCCTTGAGCTCGCGCAACAGGCTGGCCGTGAGGTTTTCGCCTTCCTCCGGGGCGCCGGCCAGTACGCCCCAGACCCCGAAGTCGGACCGGTGTTGCAGAAGGAGGCGTCCGGCGTCGTCTTCGACCACCACCCGGCACCCGGGCATCAGGATCAGCCGATCGCCGACGATCTCGCGCAATTTTCCCAGGTAGCTATCTGCAAAGCCAGCCATCGGAACGTCCCCCTTGGCTGGCGATACTCTCCGGCGGCCTGGCCAGGTCAAGGGCGGGCAGGCTCTTCTGGCGCCTACTGACCGAAAGTGTAGCGCAAGCTCAGGCTGATGGTGAATTGGTCAGGGGATCCCAGGTCGGCGACGATCGGGCTGTCGGCGGCGTCGCCCATCAGGCGGCGATAGGTTCCGATCGTCTCCACGCTCCAGCTGGGCGTCACCCGATAACTGGCGCTGGCCAGGAGGCCGGGCGCCCAGAGGGAGTCGTCGGGGGCGAAGGGCGTGAGGTGTCGGGGGCTGCGCGCGGCGTCGGCGGGCGTGACGGAGAAGTACTCACGGGCGAAACCTGAATCGCCCCAGGAAATGCGCGGCCCGGCCGTGAGCACCCAGTGTTCCGAACGTGCGATGGCGTCGGCGCTGAGGTCGCCGACCCAGTCTTCGTGTCCCCCGAAGCCTCGCCGCGCCTCGGCGCGAAAACGCAGCCAATCGGCCGGCCACCACTCTGCGAAGACGCCGGCCTCGACCGTCCCGTCGATCTCCTCAAAGCCCTGAAGGTCGCCGTCGGCGTCGCGTGCCGAACGCCAGCGGCCGGCGAGGCCGGCGGTGAAGGGGCCCTTGCCCAGCAGGCCAAGGCTGACCCCGTCGTCCGGGGCGCCGAAGGGCGGCTGGTAGCCATTCTTCCGCGTCAGGACCACCGCGCCGGTGAAATAGGCGTTGTAGTCGTCCGAACCCATGTAGTCGGGGGCCAGGCGGGCGCCGCCGCGAACGCTGCCCAAGGTCCAGCCTAGAAACGACGGGAGCTCCTGCGCCAGGCTGGCGGAGGGCATCGCGAGCGCCGAAACGACGCCAGCCGCCGCCGCCCTGCGCCAACGTGGAGCCACCAGGTCCCTAGCGCGCATGCCCAGCTCTTCCCTGTATTCCCTGAAGGCGCAACGCAGAGAGGTGGCGCATCGTTGCCGAACGCCTGAGCGAGTGGGCCGGCGCGGAGGCGCGCCTCAGCGCCTTAGGCGGCCTGCGCGGGAGCAGGGTGGTCGAGGATCCAGACGGGGAGGTCGGCGACCAGTTCGAAGCCGAGACTGTCGTAGAGCGGCCGGCCCGCCTCGGTGGCGCCGAGGTGGAAGCGCTTCACGCCGCGGCGGCGATAGTCGTTGATCACCTGGCTCAGGAGGGCGCGGCCGAAGCCTTTGCGTTGGTGTTGGGGCGGCGTCGCCATAAGCGAGATTGCGCCGGTGGCGCCGGTGAGGGTCACCGAGACGGTGCACATCGGGCCCGCTTCGTCCCAGGCGATGTAGGTCTCCACGTCAGCCGTCTCGGTCATGCAGACATCGATGCATCGGGCGATGACATCACGCGGCGTGTCGAAGGCCGCAGAGATCAGATCGCCTGCGGCGCTCACCAACTCGGGGCCGAGCGCCCGGACGACCTTCGTGGGTCGGCTGGAGGGAATGTCGATATCCGGGCGAAGCACCATGAGCGGCGCGGCGCCGACAGCGGTGAAGCCCAGCCGCGTCGCGACAGGCGCAAGGCGTTCAACGATGTTGGGGCTCATGACGGCGGTGAGCGGTCGCCCCCGTTCCTTCGCCCGCGCCGCCGATCGAATGAGAAACGCCTCCGCCTGCGGATCGGCGCCCAAGGTGAGCCTGTTGAAGTCGCCGAGCGGCTCGTCGGTGAGGCCTAGAACACACCTTCGGGTCATGTGCAGTTCGACGCCAGGCGCGGCGCTCATCTGGGAGACGAGCGAGCGCACACAAAGCTCGATGAGCTCTTCGGTTTCATCCATGACGTTTCCCCCTGGCGTCGCCGGCTAGCGCGAGCGCTCGTCGAACGAGCGGGTGTCGGGGCCGTCGGCGTCCCAGTCGGCTCGGGATGCGCAGAAGAGGTGGGTCCGGACGCCCTTGCCGAGCGGGGTGTCGAGGGTGCCGGCGGTGACGTAAATGTTCTTCTCGTCGGTCTCGGCGGGGAGGGGCGTGCCGCAAGTCTTGCAGCGGGTGATGGCGTAGGTCTCGCGCAGGGCGTAGGTGACGCCGTGGTCCTCGCCTTTCAGCCACCGAAAGCGCTCCCTCGGCACGATCAGGATCCAGTTCCCATTGGCGCCGGACGCCTTGCGGCAGAGGGAGCAGTGGCAGACCCAGACGCCGTCGATGTCGCCCTCGATCTCATAGGCCCTGGCGCCGCAAAGGCAGCTTCCTGTTCGAACGGTCATAGTTTCCCCCGGCGGACCTGGTTCGGCCGCTGCGGCCACAGGACCGCGAAGCGCGACACAATGCAACGCCCGCCTCCCGCACGCAGGGGACCTCGTGTATGTAGCCGGCGAATTCACGGGGACGACTCTTCATGACCGCCAGCAACCGCATCGTCCTTTCGAGCGATCACGCCGCCATTCCGCTTCGCCAGGCGATTGCGGCCCATATCGCCGAGCGCGGTTGGGAAGTGGTCGACATCGGGCCGACGACGCCCGAAAGCACGCCCTATCCCAAGCACGGCGAGGCGGCGGCGCGGATGGTGGCGTCGGGCGAGTGCCGATTCGGCGTCATCGTCTGCGGCACCGGCCAGGGGATCATGATGGCGGCCAACAAGGTGAAGGGCGTCCGCTGCGGGGTCTGCTCGGACACCTTCTCGGCCCGGATGATCCGCCAGCACAACGACGCGAACATGCTGTCGCTGGGCGCGCGCGTGGTGGGCGAGGGGCTGGCGCTGGACATCGTTGATGCGTTCCTGGCCGCCGAGTTCGAGGGCGGGCGGCATGAGACGCGGGTCGAGATGATCAGGGCGCTGGAAGCCTAGCGCCGCGCCCTCAGGCGGCCTGGCCGGGATTGGCGCCGTACCAGGCCTCGCGCGACTGGCCGTAGAGCTGGACTTCCTTGCCGTCGGCCTCGCAGACGGCGCGAAGCCAGCCTGAACCCAGCCGTTCAGCGACGACGATGGACGCCGTATTGGGGCCGTCGATGCAGTGGATCACGTCGGTCCAGCCGAGGTGATCAAAGGCCCAGCCCACGGCGGCGCGCGCGGCCTCGGTCGCATAGCCCTTGCCCCAGGACGTCGGCGAGATGGCCCAGCCGACTTCGGTCCCGATCGCGCCGTCCGGCAGCCAGGGGCCCACCCGTCCCACCCAGCGTCCGGTGTCCTTCTCGACGACAGAGAACAGGCCGCATCCCCGCAGGCTCCACATGCCGGCGGCGGTGGCCATGTCCATCCAGGCCTGGTTGCGGGTCCGGAGGCCGCCGATGAACTGGATGGCGCGCGGGTCGGCGTCGAGGCCGGCCCAGCCGTCGAGATCCTCTTCGGCCGGCGGACGCAGGATGAGGGGGGTGGTTTCGAGCTGCGGGCTGGCCATTCGCCAACCTAGCGGCGCCTAAGGTGAAGCTTCAATGACCTTCGCGGAGGCCAGGAACGGCGTTGCGGCGCCGCGCGTTGAGGCGCAGTCCGTCGCACAGCAGCGCCGCCGGAGCGCTGGCCTCTTCCCGTTCAGGAGTTCGCTATGAAGGCAGTCCGCTTCATCGAGGCCGGCCGTGCGCCGGAGATCGTCGATCTCCCCAAGCCGGTCCCAGGCCCCGGGCAGGTGCTGATCCGTGTCGCCGGCGCTGGCGTCTGCCATTCGGACCTGCACGTGATCGATCACGGGCTGGACGTCCCGGCCCCGTTCACCCTCGGGCATGAGAACGCCGGCTGGATCGAGCAACTCGGCGATGGCGTCACCGGATGGAAAGAAGGGGAGGCGGTCGCCGTCTATGGCCCCTGGGGCTGCGGCCAGTGTCGCACCTGCCAGTCCTCGGCCGAGAACTACTGCGAGCGCCACGCCAGCATCCACACCTATGGCGGCGGTCTTGGGTCGGACGGCGGCATGGCCGAATACATGATCGTGCCGTCCTCGCGCCTGCTGGTGCGGCTGGGCGATCTGGACCCGGTGCAGGCCGCTCCGCTCAGCGACGCGGCGCTGACGCCATATCACGCCATCAAGGCGGCGCTGCCCCTGCTGACCCCCGACGCCACGGTGCTGGTGCTGGGCGTGGGCGGCCTCGGCCACATGGCGGTGCAATTGCTGAAGGCCCTGACCCCGGCGCGGCTGATCGCCGGCGACATCGATCCGGCCAAGCTCGCCCATGCGCGCAAGCTGGGGGTCGAGCATGTGATCGATACGAGCAACGGGGATCTCGCCGCCGAGCAGGTCGGCGACCTGGCCGGCGAGCGCGGCGTCACCGTCGCGCTGGACTTCGTCGGCGCGCAGCCGACCATCGACCTCTGCGCCCGCACCGTCGGCCGCGCCAGCCGCCTGACCGTGGTCGGCCTGGCCGGCGGAACGGTCAGCTATTCGGCCAACAACCCGCCCTATGGATGCGAGG
>JAEXKM010000276.1 GCA_023445705.1 Pseudomonadota bacterium | reverse complement strand
ACTCGCCCGCCGACGCGGGGCGCAGGTGCTCTTCGCCCGCGATCTACTGGCGACCCTTCGCGCTCGCGATCTGCAATCGGCGACCGCGGCCGTGGCCGCCGAGACGGGTAGGCGCGAAGCGCCCGCGTCGGTGGGCGAGCCGGTCGAGGGCGTCTATCGAAGCCGCCTCGACCTGGCTTCGGGGCGCTTCGCGGTCATCGAAGGCGCACTCGGCTTCCAGCTCGTTCCTTGGCGCGCCGATCTCGATGCGCGGCTGGGCCGGCATGTAGCCGGCGTGATGGGCGAGAACGGGCGGGTCGAATGGAGCTTCGCCCGCCGCCCGACCCTGCAGATCTGAGGAGGACTGCGATGTCTGGCACAAAGGTGATGTGGGCCCAGCTGACGGTCGTGCTGTCGCTAGTGCTTGCGGCGATCTGGGCCGCGACCCAGTGGTGCGCCTGGCGCCTTGGGTTCCAGCCGCAGTTGGGCGATCCGCTGGCGGTCCATGCGGGCCTGCCGCTCTATCCGCCTTATGCCTTCTTCTGGTGGTGGTTCGCGTTCGACGCCTATGCGCCGCGGGTGTTCCTGGAAGGCGCCGGGATCATTTCGGCGGGCGCCGCTGCGGCCGTGATCGCCTCGATGCTCATGTCGGTGTGGCGCGCCCGCGAAAGCCGCAACGTCACCACCTATGGCTCGGCGCGCTGGGCCGGGCGGCGGGAGATCGCGCGCGCGGGTCTGCTGGGCGACGCCGGCGTGGTGTTAGGCAAGGTGCGCGAGGGCTATCTGCGCCACGACGGTCCCGAGCACGTGCTGTGCTTTGCGCCGACCCGCAGCGGCAAGGGGGTCGGCCTGGTCGTCCCAACCCTGCTGACCTGGCCAGACTCGCTCATCGTCCACGACATCAAAGGGGAGAACTGGTCCCTGACCTCGGCCTGCCGCGCCAGGGTCGGGCGGGTGCTGAAGTTCGATCCTACCGACCGGGAGAGCGCGGCCTACAACCCCCTGCTCGAGGTGCGTCGGGGGGACGCCGAGGTGCGCGACGTGCAGAACATCGCTGACATCCTGGTCGACCCGGAAGGGGCGCTCGAGCGCCGTAGCCACTGGGAAAAGACCAGCCACAGCCTGCTGTCGGCGCGATCCTTCACGTGCTCTACGCGGAACCCGACAAGACCCTGGCAGGCGTGGCGGCGTTCCTCTCCGATCCGTCGCGGCCAATCGAACGCACCTTGCGGGCGATGATGGCCACGCCGCATCTGGGGGAGCGGCCGCACCCGGTCGTCGCCCAGGCCGCGCGCGAACTGCTCAACAAGAGCGAGAACGAACGCTCGGGCGTGCTCTCGACCGCGATGTCGTTTCTCGGCCTCTATCGCGACCCGGTGGTGGCCCATGTCACGCGCCGATGCGACTGGCGCATCTGCGATCTCGTCGCCGACGAGGCGGCGGCGAGCCTCTACCTCGTCGTCCCGCCTTCCGACATCAGCCGCACCAAGCCGCTGATCCGCCTGATCCTCAACCAGATCGGCCGGCGCTTGACCGAGGACTTGCCGCGGACGCCCCGCCGGCGACTGTTGCTGATGCTCGATGAGTTCCCGGCGCTCGGACGGTTGGACTTCTTCGAGAGCGCACTGGCGTTCATGGCGGGCTACGGCCTCAAGGCCTTCCTGATCGCCCAGTCGCTGAACCAGATCGAGAAGGCCTACGGCGTCAACAACGCCATCCTCGACAACTGCCATGTGCGGGTCTGTTTCGCGACCAACGACGAGCGGACCGCCAAGCGTGTGTCGGATGCGCTCGGGACAGCGACCGAGCTGCGGGCCATGAAGAACTACGCCGGTCATCGCCTGTCGCCCTGGCTCGGCCATCTGATGGTCTCGCGCCAGGAAACCGCCCGGCCGCTGCTGACGCCAGGCGAGGTGATGCAGCTACCGGCGCACGAGGAACTGGTGCTGGTCGCCGGCTCGCCGCCGATCCGCGCGCGCAAGGTGCGCTACTACGCCGATCCGCAGCTGCGCACTCGAGTTGGGTCCGTGCGAAGTTCGTCACCGGGACCACAAGGATCGGACCTCTGGACCGACGTGATCGCATCGGCCCCACCGGTCGCGGAGCGGGGCGTCGATGCCGGCGCGGGGGATGGCGGGTTGCGGCGCGATCCCGAGCCGGTCTTCGAGGAGGCTCCGCCGCCGCCAGCTCAGGTCGAGTTCGACTGGTGGGGGGAGGCCGATGACGATGGTGGGGCCGGGGAGGACTTTTCTAAACGCGCCGGCCAGGTGGCGCGCCAGGCGAGCCTCGATCCCGACGACGGGGTGGCGCTATGACGGCTAAGTCCCGGTTGTCGGTCTACCTTGAGCCAGCGCGCCTGCGGCAACTGGAGGCCTATGCGGTGAAGCACGCGCAGTCCAAGTCGCTAGTGGCTGAAGCCGCCATCGCAGCCTTCCTTGAGCCGCCCGCCGTCGAACGCCAGGAGGCGGCCCTCCTGCGTCGGCTGGATCATCAGGCGCGGACGGTCGAGAGGCTTGAGCGCAACCTGATGATCCTCACCGAGCTCACTGCGCTCTTCGTGCGCCAGTGGTTGGTGGTAGCGCCGGTGATCGGTGAAGCCGGGCAATCCGCCGCCCAGGCGCGGGGACGTGAGCGTTATCAGGGCTTCGTCGCCGCGCTGGGCCGGCGGCTGGCGAGAGGCGCGCAGCTTGCCAAAGACATCGCGGGCGAGACGGCGGACCGATCTGAAGAGTAAATATTGGTGTTGCTTCGTCCTGCCGCTGACATTGCAAGAGTTTCTCGAGGCGCGGTGTGCGGGGCACTGGCCCGCCGTCACCCTGAGGTATTGAGTGGCGCAGGTTAGCGGTCACTCGCGACGCCTGCCGATCTAGTCTCGTCCCTCTACGACAACCTTCCGCGGTCCTCCGCCCCTGATCGACAAGATGAAGATTGTCGCTGCACGGCGAGAGCAACTAGAGGCCTCACCGCCGCGTCAGTCGGATTTGGAC
>JAEXKM010000261.1 GCA_023445705.1 Pseudomonadota bacterium | reverse complement strand
CGGTATCCCGAGACAAACCCGGCCGTATGCAGCCCGGCCGCCTTGTCGAGGCGATGCTGGTCGAGCATCACCCGCAAAAGCGTCTGGACGCCCGTGATGAAAACCCGACCTTCCGTGAGCAGGAATTTGTCGTCGAGCGTCACGTCAGCGTGCCGCATAGCAATATCTTTCCTTTTCGGCTCCCTAATGCCAATAGAACATCATATAAGTTCGCTGGAATTGCTTGCCAAAGACATGCCCCCGAAACGCGGGTTTAGGGCAAGATTGACGCTCACAAGCGCCGCTTGAAGGAGGAAGAATTGTCTGAGGCTCTCGACGCCGTCGACGCGAAGATTCTCGACCTCATCCAGCACGACGCCGGATTGTCGGTCGCCGAGATCGCAGAGCGGGTCGGATTGTCCTCCAGCCCGTGCTGGCGCCGGATCAAGCGCCTGGAAGACGCGGGCGTGATCCAGCGGCGCGTGACGATCCTCGACCGCGACCTTCTTGGCCTCGGCTTCGAGGTCTACTGCACCGTCAAACTCAGCCTGCCGACCAAGGACAATCTCGACGCCTTCGAACAGGCCATCGGCCGTCTGCCGGAAGTGGTCCAGTGCGCCACGGTCACCGGCGCCGCCGACTACGAACTGCGCGTCGTCACCCGCGACATGCACGCCTTCGACGAATTCCTGCGCGAAAAGATCCTGTCCCTCGGCCTCGTTTCGAACATCGAGAGCCGCATCGTGATCCGGTCGGTGAAGAACACCACCGCCGCACCGCTCGGCCTTGTCAGCCCTTATGTGAGCGCGCAAGGCTAGCCTCCATCCTGCGTTACCTCGCAGGAGGAAACGCAGGGGAAGCGATTATGATCGAACTCGTTATTGACCAAAGGCGCCGTGACCTTGGCGGCTTCGAGGTCGGTCGCGTCCTGCCCTTCGCGAAGCGGCGGATGGTCGGCCCCTTCATCTTCTTCGACCACATGGGACCGGTGACGTTCCAGCCCGGCTTCGGCCGCGAAGTCGACGTGCGGCCCCACCCCCACATCGGCCTCTCGACCCTGACCTACCTGTTCGAGGGCGAGATCACCCACCGGGACTCGGTCGGGGCCATTCAGCCGATCCGTCCGGGCGAAGTGAACTGGATGACCGCCGGCAGCGGCGTCACCCACTCCGAGCGCTTCGAAACCCTCCGCGCCGAGGGCGGCCGAATGAACGGCATCCAGGCGTGGATCGCCCTTCCCGTCGAGGACGAGGAAATCGCGCCGTCCTTCGACCACTACGGCATGGACACCCTGCCGACCCACGAAGAGAACGGCCTCTGGGCCAGGCTGATCGCCGGCAAGGCCTATGGCGCCAGTTCGCCGGTCAGGGCCCATTCCCCGCTCTTCTACGTGCACTGGCATATGAAGCCCGGAGCCCGCGGCGAACTGCCCGCCGAGTATCCGGAACGCGCGGCCTATGTGGCGCAGGGCGTGGTCGAGGTCGACGGGCGGCAGTTCCAGGAAGGCCAGATGCTGGTCTTCGAACCGGGCAAGCCGATCATCTTCACGGCGGTGAGCGACGCGATCGTCATGTTGCTGGGCGGCGAGCCCATCGGCCCGCGCTTCATCGAATGGAACTTCGTCTCGTCCTCCAAGGACCGCCTGGAACAGGCGAAGTCCGATTGGCGCGCCGGCCGCATGAAGCTGCCCGACGCCGACGACCAGGAGTTCATCCCCCTGCCCGAGCCGCCGCCTCCGGCCAATCCGATGTCGTAAGGCGCTTGATCGCCCCAAGGTAAACCAGGCCAGATGCCGTCCAGACAATGTCCAGGGAGGACGGCATGAAACTCTATTCCTCGATGGGTCCCAATCCGGCCGTGGTGACCATGTTTCTGGCCGAGAAGGGCGCTCAGATCCCGGTCGAGAACGTCGACCTGATGGGCGGTGAGAACCGCCAGGCGCCCTACTTGGCGAAGAACCCGGCAGGCCAGCTTCCGTGCCTGGAGTTGGACGACGGATCGCACCTCTCGGAGATCATCGCGATCTGCGAGTATCTGGACGAGAAGTTTCCCAATCCGCCGCTGATCGGCTCCACGCCCGAGGAACGCGCCCAGACCCGCATGTGGGTTCGGCGTATCGATCTGAATATCTGCGAGCCGCTGACTAACGGCTTTCGCTTCGCCGAGGGCCTGCCGCTTTTCCAGAGCCGGGTCCGAACGATCCCGCACGCGGCCGATGACCTGAAGACCCTGGCCCAGGAAAAGCTGACCTGGTTGGATGGGCTGATGAGCAGCAAGACCTGGGTCGCGGGGGACCGCTTCACCCTCGCCGACATCCTGCTGTTCTGCTTCCTGCAGTTCGGCGCCCAGGTCGGCCAGCCGCTGAACCCGGCCAACAAGAACCTGGTCGCCTGGACCGAGCGCGTTAAGGCGCGGATCGCCGAGAAGGCGCCGGCCTAGAGCCCACGGAGCGCCTTGCGGGTCTGCTCCCAGTATTGAGCGCCGGTGATCACCGTCACGATGGCCGCAGCCCACATCAGGGTGTGCGCCAGCAGGGTCACCGGCTGCTCGATCGCGGGATCAGGCGGCAGGTTGAAGGCGCCCCACGAGGAGACCAGCAGTTCAGCCGACAGGGCGGTGAGCTGCAGAGTCGTCTTCCATTTGGCCAGGCGGGTCACGGGCAGCTTGACCCCCTTGCCCGCACCGACCTCGCGCAGCGCGCTGACGGTGAACTCGCGGAACAGCATCAGGCCGGCCGGCAGCACGATTGCAGGCTGGCCGCCCAGGGCCAGCAGGCCCAGGATGGCACCGCAGACCAGCACCTTGTCGCCGATAGGGTCCAGGATCGCGCCCCAGACACTGACCGCGTCCAGCTTCCGCGCCAACCAGCCGTCGAAGAAGTCCGTCACCGCCGCGATCACGAAGGACCAGAAGGCCCAGCGCTGCAGCGAGAACTGCGCCTCCGGCGTCAGCCGCTCGCTGAGATAGGGGAAGGCTCCCGCGGCCGTGGCCAGGGCCAGGAACACGAACAGCGTCAGGACGAGACGCAGCGAAGTCAGGATATTCGGCAGAGATTTCATGGCTGGCTTAACGCGCGCGCGGCCTCTTAGGTGGCCGGCGTCAGCTCGACCTTCTTGGATTGTTTGCCATAGACGCAGATTCGTTTATCGGCGCCTTCACGAAGCACGGCGAGGCCATAGGTTTCGGTGCCCAGGGGATGCACCAGAACCTCGGGATTCTTCATCCCCGTCGCCTGCGCCGCGGCTAGGCACTTGGCGGCCACATCGGTCTGGAACTCCTGCCAGGCTGCGGGGGAACTGGCGAAGGCTGCGCCCGGGGCGGCGAGTACGATCGTCAGGGCCAGAAGCTTACGAACCATCGAGGCCTCCTCATGGACTGAGGAAGGAGCTTAGCGGCGCCTTCAGCCTTTGCGGAAGAAATCGAAGATCCGCTGCGCCAGCGCTTCGCTGACCCCGTCCACCTTGGCCAGATCGTCCACCGAGGCGCGGCTGACGCCCCGCGCGGAGCCGAAGGCGTGCAGCAGGGCGCGCTTGCGGCCCGGGCCGACCCCTTCGATCTCGTCGAGCGGGTTCTTCTTGATCTCCATCTTGCGGCGGGTCTGGTGGCTGCCGTTGGCGAACCGGTGCGCTTCGTCGCGCAGGCGTTGCAGGTAGTAGAGCACCGGCGATTTGGGCTCGAGCATGAAGGGGGTGCGGCCTTCGATGAAGAAGCGCTCCAGCCCCGCGTCCCGGTCGGGCCCCTTCGCAACGCCGACGACCTGGATATCATCGACCCCGAGGTCGGCCATGATCTCCAGCACCGCAGCGAGCTGGCCCGCGCCGCCATCCACCAGGACGAGATCGGGCCGCACCGGGTTTTCGCCGGCCTCTTCTTCCTTCACCAGGCGCGAGAAACGGCGGCGCATGACCTCCTTCATCATCCCGTAGTCGTCGCCGGGCGTGAGGTCGGTCCCCTTGATGTTGAACTTCCGATACTGGCCCTTCTGGAAGCCGTCAGGGCCGGCGACAATCATGCCGCCGACCGCGTTGGTCCCCATGATGTGGGCGTTGTCATAGACCTCGATCCGCTCTGGCTGGGCCTCCAGGCCGAAGGCCTCGCAAACCCCGGCCAGCAGCTTCGACTGGGCCGAGCTCTCAGCCATCTTGCGGCCCAGCGCCTCGCGCGCATTGGTCAGCGCATGCTCCACGAGCTGGGCCTTTTCGCCTCGGCGGGGACGGGCGATCTCGACCTTCCGCCCGGCCTTCATCCCGAACGCCTCAGTCAGCAGTTCGCATTCCGAAGGCTCGATATTGGCGAGGATCAGCCGGGGGATCGGCTTGTCGTCATAGAACTGGCCCAGGAAGGCGGACATGATGTCCGGATCCTCGTCGCTCTTGTCGATCCGCGGGAAATAGGCCCGGTTGCCCCAGTTCTGGCCTGCCCGGAAGAAGAAGACCTGGACACAGGCTTGGCCGCCCTCGGCGTGAAGCGCGAAGACATCCGCCTCTTCCAGGGTTTCGGGATTGATCTGCTGTTCCTGGGCGATGGAGGCGAGCGCGCGAATCCGGTCACGCAGGCGCGCCGCCCGCTCGAACTCCATGTCGTCCGAGGCCTCCTGCATCTCCTTGGACATGCGGGCGATCACCGCCCGGCTTTTGCCGCGCAGGAAGTTCTCCGACTCCTCGACGAGCTTGCCGTAGTCCTCCAGGCCTATCAGGCCGGTGCAGGGCGCGGCGCAGCGCTTGATCTGGTGCAACATGCAGGGCCGCGTGCGGGTCTCGTAGACGCTGTCCGAGCACGAGCGCAGCAGGAAGGCCTTCTGCAGGGTGTTCAGCGTGCGATTGACCGCCCAGGCGCTGGCGAACGGTCCGAAATAGTCGCCCTTGATCGTATGCGCGCCGCGATGCTTGCGAAGCTGGGGCGCCTCGTGATCGCGGCGAATGACGATCTCGGGAAAACTCTTGTCATCGCGCAGCAGGACGTTGAAGCGCGGCTTTAGCTGCTTGATCAGATTGATCTCGAGCAGCAGGGCGTCGGTCTCTGTCCGGGTGGTGACGAATTCCATCGACCGGGTCAGGTCGACCATCAGCGCGATACGCTGAGTGTGGAAG
>JAEXKM010000250.1 GCA_023445705.1 Pseudomonadota bacterium | reverse complement strand
GGTCAACGTTCCGCGGATCAAGGGCAGCCACAACGCGGTCAAGAGCGGCATGCTCGCCGCCGAAGCCGCCTTCGAAGCCATCCAGGGCGGCCGCACCAGCGACGAACTGACCGGCTACGAAAGCTCGTACAAGAAGTCGTGGATCCACAAGGAACTGTGGGCCGTCCGCAATTTCAAGCCGCTGTGGTCGAAGTTCGGCACTGTCCCCGGCATCGTCCTGGGCGGCGCCGACGCCATGATCGCCAATATCTTCGGCGGCTGGTCGCCGTGGGGCACGCTGAAGCACGGCAAGTCCGATGCGGAATCGACGGGTCTGGCCAAGGACTACAAGCCGATCGTCTATCCGAAGCCGGATAACGAGCTCAGCTTCGACAAGCTGTCATCGGTGTTCTTGTCCTCGACCAACCACGACGAGAACCAGCCGGCGCACCTCAAGCTGAAGGACCCGAGCGTCCCGATCGAGGTGAACCTGCCCCGCTTCGGCGAGCCGGCGCGTCTCTTCTGCCCGGCCGGGGTCTACGAGGTGCTTTACGACGAGCAGGGCAACAACCCGCGGTTCCAGATCAACTTCCAGAACTGCGTGCACTGCAAGACGTGCGACATCAAGGACCCGTCCCAGAACATCAACTGGACCACGCCCCAGGGCGGTGACGGCCCCAACTATCCGAACATGTGACGCTTCAGGCCCTCCCTTCGCGGGGAGGGCCTTTTGCTATGGGGCTAGAGGCTCAGGCCTTGTCTTTGCCGATCGCACAATAGCCAGGGGCGCGGCGCGCGCTGCGCAGGGCTGCGCCGGTCAGACCAAAGCCGGCGATCACCAGCGCCCAGGTCGCTGGCTCGGGGATCGCAGAAGGAACTTCCGTCACGGTGAAGGCCATGGTCACCCATTGGATGTCCGCGGTCTCAGCGCCGCCGGTGTAGAGCAGGCGGTCGAGAGAGCCTCCAAAACCGCCGAAGTACTCGTATTCCAGGCCGGCGAAGTCGATGTAGGCGTTGTTCTCGACGGTGATGACGCCCCCGGCCGGCCACGCGGTCTGGCTGTAGAGCCGAAGCTGATCGGAGGCCGCGTAGCGGTTCTCCAGCGCCCCGTTCAGATTGATCGTCACCCCGTTGATCCGAACCGAGGACGATAGCAAGGGGCCCAGCATCCCCAGGTTCGAACCGCCCTGCACATAGGCGCTGTCGGGCCCGTCGAACCGGTCCCCGCGATCCAGGTCGAACTCGTAGATCGACAGGACGTGCATGCCGGCGAGCGAACTGTTGGGCGCGCCGAACAACTCGGCTGCGCCTTCGCCGTACTCGACCATTCCCTCGTGGATCACCTTGACGACCTTGGCCTGAGCGGGGGCCGCGAAGGCCAAGCCGATCAGGGAGGCGTAGACGGCCAGCTTGACCATATGCATCTCCTGGGTGTTGGTGTTAACCATCTAAACCCAGGCGATAGATTTTGCGGCGCGCAATCGCGCCCTTCTCGATCATTCGCGCGTGATCGCCCTCAAGGCGTGCAGCTTCCTCGTCGGACGCCTTGAACTCGCCCCCGAAAGCGCCGAGGTTTGGGCATGCGCCGTCGCCTGCTCGCCGCCATCGCCCCGCTCGCCCTGTTGTCCGCTTGCGCGACCGTACCGCCTGAGACGGAGGCGTGGAGTCCAGCTCTGGCCGAGAGCGGCATGGGCGGGTCGGCCTACGGCGCCTTCCTGGCTGGCCAGGGCGCGCTGAACGATGGGGCAGGGGCCGAGGCCGCCGCTTATTTCGCCCGTGCCGAGATCGAGGGCGGCTCCAGCGACATGCTTCGCGACCGGGCCTTCACGGCCGCGGTCCTGTCAGGGGACATCACCAAGGCCGCCGCATTGGCGCCCGATGGTCCCGAAGCCTCCGAGGCCACCAAACGGCTGGGCCAGTTGGTGAAGGCCGTCGAGGACATGGCCTCAGGCCAAGGCAAGGCCGCACAGGCCCTGCTGACCAGCGAGGCCATTGGTTTCCCGCATCGCGGCGCAGCGGCGCTGCTGGCGCCTTGGGCCGCGGCCATGGCCGGCGACCAGGAAGGCGCGCTGGTGCGCCCGGAACTGCGCGGTGACCGCGTCGTCAACTATTTCGGCCAGTTGGGCCAAGCCTACCTCTACGAACGCGCTCGCCGCTATGACGAGGCGGAGACCGATTACAAGGCGATCACCGGCGGCGACGCGCCCGGCGACATCGCGGTGCTCGCCTACGGCGGCTTCCTGGAGCGTCGTGGACGTCGTCCGGACGCCATCGCCCTCTACGACCGCGCCCTGGCCAACCAGCCGGCCAACCAGGCGCTGACCCTTGCCCGCGCTCGGGCCGACGCGGGCAAGCCCGCCTTGCCTATGCCCAGCCTCAAGCAGGGCGCCGCCCAGATCATGATCGCCCCGGCCGCGGGCATGCTGGCGGCCAAGCAGCAACAACTCGGTTTGGCTTATCTGCGCCTGGCGCTGCGGCTCGATCCCCAGCGGAACGAAGCCTGGCTGATGGTCGGCGACCTGATGGAAGCAGCCGGCGACGTCGAAGGCGCGCGCGCGGCCTATCTGAAGCCCAAGCCGGGCTCGATGGAGTACGCAGCGGCCCGCACGAAGCTCGCCTGGAGCTACCAGAACGCCGGTCAATCCGATGTCGCTCTCAAGATGGCCCAGGAGGCCGCGCAGGGCGGCGGCGACGAGGCCGCCATCACCTATGCCGACCTGCTGCGCGCCAACGAGCGCTACCAGGACTCGGCCGACGAACTGAGCACCGTGATCGCCGAGCGTCGCGAGCCGGATTGGCGTCTGCTTTACATGCGCGGCGTCGCCTACGAGCGGGCCGGGCATTGGCCGGAGGCCGAGAACGATCTTCAGGCGGCGCTGAAGCTGCGCCCCGAAGAGCCCGAGTTGCTCAACTATCTAGGCTATTCGTGGATCGATCGCGGCGAACATCTGGCTGAAGCCCTGGGCATGGTCGAGCGCGCCGTGGCCGCCAATCCCCAGTCCGGTGCGATGATCGACTCCCTCGGCTGGGCCCACTACCGGCTCGGCGACTACAAGAAGGCGGTCGAACTGCTCGAGCAGGCGGTCGAACTCGAAGCCGGCGATCCGGAGATCAACAACCACCTGGGCGACGCCTACTGGCGCGTCGGGCGGCGGATCGAGGCCGAATACCAGTGGCGGCGCGTGCTGACCCTCGAGCCTGACGACCGGATCAAGACTGACGTCGAGGCCAAGCTGTCCTCGGGCCAGGGTCCCAAGGGGCCTGCCGCTGCGCCCCGCGTCGCCGGACAATAGACTTCGCCATGAGCCTGGAGACGTTCGCTCCGGCGAAGATCAACCTGTTCCTGCACGTCGGCGCGCCCGGCGACGACGGCTACCACCCGCTGTGCAGCCTGATGGTCTTCGCCGATGTCGGCGACCGCGTGGTCTTGCATGACGCCGATGTCCTGTCGTTCCGGGTCCATGGCCCCTTCGCCGGGCCGCTGGCGGGGCAGGGGGACAATCTGGTGCTGCGCGCGGCCAAGGCGCTGCTGGCCACGATCCGCGGGCCCCAGCTTCCCATCTGCGTTTCTCTCGAAAAGGCCCTGCCGGTCGCGGCCGGCCTCGGCGGTGGATCCAGCGACGCCGGCGCCACGCTGCGCGCCCTGCGCGCCGCCCTCGACCTGCCGGTGACCGACGAGGCGTTGGAGCAGATCGCCGCCTCCCTGGGGGCCGATGGCGCGGCCTGCCTGTGGGGCCGGCCGGTGGTGGCCGAGGGACGTGGCGAGCAGCTTGCGCCGGCGCCGGGCCTGCCCCCTATCGAGGCGGTGCTGGTCAATCCGGGCGTGGAGGTTTCGACCCCGGCCGTCTATCGCGCGCTGGATGCTTCGGGCGTCTTCGGCGATGTGGCGCCGCCGGCCATGCCGGCCGCCTTCGAGGATGTGGTCGAGCTCTCGGCGTGGCTCAGCCTGATGCGGAACGACCTGCAAGGCCCGGCCGTGGCCCTGGCGCCGGAGATCGGCGACGTGCTCGCCATTCTCGAAGGCGAGCCAGAGGCCCTGCTGGCCCGTATGTCCGGCTCCGGGGCGACCTGTTTCGCGATCTGCGGATCGGGCCTGGAGGCGGACCAGCTCGCCGCCCGCCTCGTCAGCATGCAGCCGCGGTGGTGGGTGCGCCGCGCCCGCCTGGGCGGCCCCTGGCCCGACGCCTGATCGAACCGATAAGCTGAGCCCAAACGAAAACAGGGGCCCCGAAGGACCCCTGTTCGAAGCCGTCGAATTGACCGCTTAGTCGTGCAGGGCTTCGCCGTGCTGCGACATGTCCAGGCCTTCGACCTCGGCCTCTTCGCTGACGCGCAGGCCGACCGTGTACTTGACCACCATCAGCAGGATGAAGGTCGCGATGCCGGTGTAGATGATCGTGGCGCCGACGCCGTAGACCTGCTTCATCAGGCTGGCGCCTTCGCCCAGGCTGTTGACCGCCGGATCGGCGAGCACGCCGGTCAGCAGGGCGCCGATGATGCCGGCGATGCCGTGCACGCCGAAGGCGTCCAGGCTGTCGTCGTACTTCAGCATGCGCTTCAGCCAGACCGCGCCGAAGTAGCCGCCCGCGCCGCCCAGCAGGCCGATGATCAGCGCGCCCTGCGGGTTCACGAAGCCGGCGGCCGGGGTGATGGCGACGAGGCCTGCGACCGCGCCGGAGGCCAGGCCCAGCATGCCGGGCTTCTTGCGCTCGACCCATTCGATCAGCATCCAGGCGATGCCGGCGGCCGCGGTGGCGACCTGGGTGTTCAGCATGGCCACGCCGGCCAGGGCGTTGGAGCCGACGGCCGAGCCGGCGTTGAAGCCGAACCAGCCGACCCACAGCAGGCTGGCGCCGATCATGGTCAGCACCAGGTTATGCGGGGCCATGTTGTCCGACCCGTAGCCCTTGCGGCGGCCCAGGACGAGCGCGCAGACCAGGCCGGCGACACCGGCGTTGATGTGGACCACGGTGCCGCCCGCGAAGTCGAGGACGCCCGCGCCGCCCAGGAAACCGCCGCCCCACACAGCGTGGGCGGTCGGCGCATAGACCAGCAGCGACCACAGCACGGTGAAGACGAGGACGGCGGAGAACTTGATGCGCTCTGCATAGGCGCCGGCGATCAGCGCCGGGGTGATGATCGCGAAGGTCATCTGGAACATCACGAACACCGATTCCGGGATCGTCGCGGCGAGGCTGTTCGTGCTCTCCATGGTCACGCCCTTCAGGAAGGCGCTTCCGAAGCCGCCGATGACCGCGTTGAGCCCTTCGTTGGCGTTGGCGCTGAACGACAGCGAGTAGCCGGCGACCATCCAGACCACCGAGATCACGCAGGTGATGGCGAAGGACTGCGCCACGGTCGCAATCACGTTCTTGCGGCGGACCATGCCGCCATAGAACAGGGCCAGGCCCGGGATGGTCATCATCAGGACCAGGGCGGTCGAGGTCAGCACCCAGGCGGTGTCGCCGGTGTCGAGGGCCGGCTTTTCCTCTTCCGCGGGCGCAGCTTCGGCAGGAGCCTCGGCGGGCGCAGCGGCCACCGGGGCAGCCTCCGGCGCGGTCTCGGGCGTTACGGCGGGCGCAGCGGCTTCGGCGGCCGGCGGGGCCGCATCCTGGGCGAACGCCGCCGGCGCGAGCATCCCGCCCGCGAGCAAGGCGGCGAGCACGAAGCCCGTCAGCTTGTTGTTTCCAGTTCTCTTCATCTTGTTATCCCCTTGTCCCGATGAGTTCGGCGCGCGTTACAGCGCCGCCGTGCCGGACTCTCCGGTCCGAATGCGTACGGCGTCCTCGACGTTGAGGACGAAAACCTTGCCGTCGCCGATTTTGCCGGTGGCCGCGGCCCCCTTGATGGCTTCGACGGCCTTGCTCGCGGCGGCGTCGTCGACCACGACCTCGAGCTTCACCTTGGGCACGAAATTCACCTGGTACTCAGCGCCCCGGTAAATCTCCGTCTGGCCCTTCTGCCGGCCATAGCCCTTCACTTCCGAGACCGTCAGGCCTTCCACGCCGGCCCCGACGAGCGCTTCGCGCACATCGTCCAGCTTGAAGGGTTTGACGACCGCTATGATCAACTTCATCGCCTGCTCCCGCGCGCCCAACGCCAGGGGTGCGCCCTCCGAATTCGTCCGCATCCGCCGGAAGATGCGGCTGGCATCCCCCCTCCCGACGGCAGGGCGACGCTATCGACGGTTGGGCTGGGCGACGGCGCCCGGCGACCTCTGTTCAATGAAAAGCCGCATCAGGCTCGTTAACTGTGCAGCTCAATTATTGGGCGCCCAATAAACGGGCGGAATGGCGCCTCCAGCTTGCCCAGGCCGACTAGGGTCACGCTGGAAACAGGGGAACAAAAGCCCGACCTTGAGCGCTTGATCTGGCACGCGGCCCGGTAGTGGGGGCGGGCGGCGTCATTGGGAGACGATGACGATGATGATCAAGACCCTGCTTACGGCTTCGGCGGCCATGGCGTTGCTCGCGGGCGGCGCGCATGCGGGCGAAGGCGCGAAAAAGAAAGCCAAACCCGCCGATGCGGCGGCGACACAAATGCAGGACTCGGCGGCTTCGGCCTCCTCGTCCTCCAGCATGTCGTCGGACACCAGCGTGAATCCGTCGGCCACCGATGCGAGCAGCGCGGGCGTCGACACTGCGGCGACCACCAACACGCGTATTGTGACAAACGGCCCGGTCGCCGACACCCCAGAGAACCGTGCGAAGTTCAAGCCGTTGTCCCGCGCCGGTCGGGCGACCACGCCGCGCGGCAACTAGATCAAGGCTTTCGCCTTGAAGCGGAGGTCGGCGGGCCCTATGGTCCGCCGACTTTTTTTGCGCCTGCGAAACCTCCTCGATGCCAGCCGACAAGCCCCTATCGTTTCAGGGCCTTATCCTGAAATTGCACGACTATTGGAGCCGCCAGGGCTGCGTGATTCTGCAGCCTCACGACGTCGAGGTGGGGGCAGGGACCCTGCACCCGGCGACCGTGCTGCGTGCGCTCGGTCCCAAGCCGTGGCGGGCGGCTTATGTCCAGCCCTCGCGTCGTCCGGCTGACGGCCGCTATGGCGAGAACCCCAACCGGCTGCAGCACTATTACCAGTATCAGGTGATCCTGAAGCCGAACCCCGACAACCTGCAGGAGCTCTATCTCGGCTCGCTGGAGGCGATCGGCCTGGACACCCGGATGCACGATATCCGCTTCGTCGAGGACGACTGGGAAAACCCCACCGTCGGCGCCTGGGGCCTGGGCTGGGAAGTCTGGTGCGACGGCATGGAAGTCACCCAGTACACCTACTTTCAACAGGTCGGCGGCCTGGACGTCTGGCCGGTGGCCGGCGAGCTGACCTACGGCCTGGAGCGTCTGGCGATGTATCTCCAGAACGTCGACCACTTCACCGAGCTGGCGTTCAACGATCCGGACGGCCCGCTGCCGATGACCTATGGCGACGTGTTCCTCGAGAACGAGCGCCAGCAGTCTGAGGCCAACTTCCACCTCTATGACGTCGACACACTCAAGCGTCAGTTCGAGGATATGGAGCGCCAGGTGCCGCGCATTCTCGAAGGCCGTGGGCCGCAGGGGCAGCGCACCGTGCTGCCGGCCTACGACCACGTGCTGAAGGCCAGCCACCTGTTCAACCTGATGGACGCCCGTGGCGCGATCGCCGTGGCCGAGCGCCAGAGCTACATCGGCCGCATCCGCGACCTGACCAAGATGTGCGCCGAGGCCTGGGTTGAAAACGAGGGCGGCAACGCCGTGAAGTCCGACGACGTGGCGAAGGCCTGACCATGCCGCAGCTCCTGATTGAACTGTTCTCCGAAGAGATTCCCGCGCGCATGCAGGCTCAGGCCGCGCGCGACCTCGACCGCATGGTCCGCGAACGCCTGGCCGAGCAGGGCCTGCTGCCGGAAGGTCTCAAGACCTATGGCGGCCCGCGCCGCCTGACCCTGGTGGCCGAGGGGCTGCCCGCCGCCCAGGGCGACCGTCATGAGGACCGCAAGGGTCCGCGCGTGGGCGCGCCCGACGCCGCCATCGAGGGCTTCCTGCGCTCCACCGGCCTGACCCGCGACCAGCTCGTGGAAAAGGACGGCGTCTGGTTCGCCCACATCCACCGCAAGGGCCGCCCCACCACCGAGATCCTGACCGAGATCCTCGACCAGGTGATCCGGGGCTTCCCGTGGCCGAAGTCGATGACCTGGGGCCGCGGTACGCTGCGCTGGGTCCGTCCCCTCAAGCGGATCGTCTTCCTCTTCGACGGCGAGGTCGTGCCCTTCAACATCGATGGCGTCGAAGCCGGAGACGTCACCGAAGGCCACCGCTTCATGGGCTCGGGCAAGCCCTTCAAGGTCAAGGACTTCGACTCCTACCGCGACAAGCTGGCCGCCCATTTCGTCATCCTCGATCCGGAAGAGCGCAAGGACCGGATCATGGACGGCGCGCGCACCCTCTGCTTCGCGCGCAATCTCGAACTGGTGGACGACGACGGGCTGCTGGACGAGGTCTCGGGCCTCGCCGAATGGCCGACGCCGGTCATGGGCGACATGGACCCCGCCTTCCTGGCGCTTCCGCCGGAGGTGATCCGCACCTCCATGCGCACGCACCAGAAGTACTTCGCGGTCCGCGCGCCGGGCACGGACAAGCTCGCGCCCCACTTCATCACCGTGGCGAACATCGAGGCGGCCGACGGGGGCAAGGAAATCGCCCGCGGCAACGGCAAGGTGCTTTCGGCCCGTCTCAACGACGCACGCTTCTTCTGGGACGAGGATCGCAAGGTCACGCTCGAGGACCGCCTGGGCAAGCTGGCCGGCGTCACTTTCCACGCCAAGCTCGGCACCCTGGCCGAGCGGGTCGAGCGTCTGGAGCTCCTGGCCAAGGCGATCGCGCCCCGCGTGGGCGCCGACGTGGGTAAGGCGGTCCTGGCCGCGCGCCTGTGCAAGGCCGACCTCTCCACCGGAATGGTCGGTGAGTTCCCTGAGCTGCAGGGCCTCATGGGCGGTTATTACGCCCGCGAGGAGAAGATCAGCCCGGTCGTCGCCGACGCCATCCGCGATCACTACCGCCCGGTCGGCGCCAATGACGAAGCGCCCGATACGCCGGTGACCATGGCGGTCGCCATCGCTGAAAAGCTCGACACCCTGGTCGCCTTCTTCGCCATCGACGAAAAGCCGACCGGCTCGCGCGACCCCTACGCCCTGCGCCGTGCGGCCCTGGGCATCATCCGCATCCTGCTCGGCTCCGAATCCCGCGCTCCGGTGCGTGAGCTGGTCGCCGACTGGTACAAGTCGCTGCGCTGCTACGTCGATCCGGGCCGGGCGCTCTACGTCTCGACCCGCCGCACGACCGGCTATCTCGGCCCCGCCTATCGCTCGCCCTCCGATGTCTTCCAGACCTATGTCGAGGAGTTCGAGGACGCCCTGCTCGAGGGCCGTCCTTACGTCGTCTCCACGACCGAGGACTTCGACATCCGCTTCGACCGCTCGGCCCCGGCCGGCGAGGCCCCCGAGGGCGAGGTCCAGTACGAGTTCCGGCCCTATCCGGTGGTCGCCGACGAAGTGCTGGCCTTCCTGGCCGACCGCTTGAAGGTCGCCCTGCGCGACCAGGGCAAGCGCCATGATCTGGTCGACGCGGTCTTCGCTCTCGGCGACGACGATCTGGTGCGCATCGTCGCCCGCGTGGAGGCCCTTGACGGGTTCCTGACCGGCGTCGACGGCCAGAACCTGCTGGCTGGCTACAAGCGCGCCGGCAATATCCTCAAGGCCGAGGAAAAGAAGGGCGAGCTGCCCGCCGGCCCAGCCGTGGCGATGTCCGGCGCGCCGGCCGAGGAGGGCGCCTTGATCGCCGCCCTCGAACAGGCCACGCCGAACGTGGTTCAAGCTTTGCAGGGTGAGGACTTTGCAGGCGCCATGCGTGCCCTTTCGGCGCTGCGCGGCCCTGTAGATGCCTTCTTCGAGGCGGTATTAGTGAATTCGGATAACGCGGCGGAACGCGAGAACCGTCTGCGTCTTCTGGTGCAGGTTCGCGACCTCATGGAGCGGGTTGCGGACTTCTCACAAGTGACGGGCTAAGGAGACTTAAGGAATGTCGACCGATACGCTGACCAAGTCGCGCTGGGTCTATTCCTTCGGCGGTGGCGGAGCCGATGGCGACGCATCGATGAAGAACCTGCTGGGCGGCAAGGGCGCCAACCTCGCCGAGATGTCGTCCCTGGGCCTGCCGGTGCCTCCGGGCTTCACCATCACCACCGAGGCCTGCGTCCACTACTATTCCAACGAAAAGCAGTACCCGGCCGAGCTCAAGGAGCAGGTCGTCACTGGTCTCGCCACCGTCGAGAAGCTGACCGGCAAGACCTTTGGCGATTCCGCCAATCCGCTGCTGGTGTCGGTCCGCTCGGGCGCCCGCGCCTCGATGCCGGGCATGATGGACACCGTTCTGAACCTGGGCCTGAACGACGCCACCGTCGAAGGCTTGGCCAAGCTCTCGGGCGATCGCCGCTTCGCCTTCGACAGCTATCGCCGCTTCATCCAGATGTACTCGAACGTGGTGCTCGACCTTGACCACCACATGTTCGAGGAGATCCTCGACGAGCATAAGGAACGCCTCGACGTCACCGTCGACACCGCGCTCTCGGCCGAGGATTGGGAAAAGGTCGTCTCCGACTACAAGGCCGCCGTCCAGCAGGAGCTGGGCCAACCCTTCCCGCAAGACCCGCACGCCCAGCTCTGGGGCGCCATCAGCGCCGTCTTCGCGAGCTGGATGAACGACCGCGCCAAGTTCTACCGCCGCATGCACGACATCCCCGAGAGCTGGGGCACGGCGGTGAACGTCCAGTCGATGGTGTTCGGCAACATGGGCGACAGCTCGGCCACCGGCGTCGCCTTCACCCGTAACCCGTCCACCGGTGAAGCCCGCCTCTACGGCGAGTTCCTGATCAACGCCCAGGGCGAGGACGTCGTCGCCGGCATCCGTACGCCGCAAGCGCTCACCAAGATCGCCCGCGAGGAGATGGGCGAGAAGGCGCCTTCCATGGAAGAGGCCCTTCCGGAGGTGTTCGCCCAGTTCAAGGCCGTCGTCGAGAAGCTCGAAAAGCACTATCGCGACATGCAGGACATCGAGTTCACGGTCGAACAGGGCCGGCTCTACATGCTCCAGACCCGCAACGGGAAGCGCACCGCAAAGGCCGCGCTGAAGATTGCGGTGGACCTGGCCAGCGAAGGCCTGATCACCAAGGAAGAAGCGGTGATGCGGGTCGAGCCGGCCAGCCTCGACCAGCTCCTGCACCCGACCATCGATCCGGCCAGCCCGCGTGACGTGATCACCACCGGCCTGCCGGCTTCGCCGGGCGCCGCCACCGGCAAGATCGTGTTCTCCTCCGACGAGGCCGAGCGTCTCGGTTCGGCCGGGGAGTCGGTCATCCTGGTGCGCGACGAAACCAGCCCTGAAGACATCCACGGCATGCACGCGGCGCGCGGCATCATCACCGCCCGCGGCGGGATGACCAGCCACGCCGCCGTGGTCGCCCGCGGCATGGGCCGTCCCTGCGTGTCGGGCGCCGGCGAACTGCAGATCGACGGCAAGGCCGGCGAGTTCCGCGTCCGCGGCCGCACCTTCAAGCTCGGCGAGGTCGTGACCATCGACGGTTCGAAGGGCGAAATCCTCGCCGGCACGGTGAAGATGATCGAGCCGGAACTGACCGGCGACTTCGCCACCCTGATGGAATGGGCCGACAAGGCTCGTCGCCTGAAGGTCCGCGCCAACGCCGAAACCCCGCTCGACGCCCGCACCGCGCGCCAGTTCGGCGCCGAGGGCATCGGCCTTTGCCGCACCGAGCACATGTTCTTCGACGAGGACCGGATCGCCGCCGTGCGCGAGATGATCCTGGCCGACGACGAGGCGGGCCGCAGAGCCGCCCTGGCGAAGATCCTTCCGATGCAGCGCAACGACTTCGTCGAGCTGTTCACGATCATGGAAGGCCTGCCGGTCACCATTCGCCTGCTCGACCCGCCGCTGCACGAGTTCCTGCCGCACACCGAGGCCGATCTCCAGGCCGTGGCCGAGGCCACCGGCCTCGACGCCGCCAAGCTGATGCGCCGGGCCAAGGAGCTGCACGAGACCAACCCCATGCTCGGCCACCGCGGCTGCCGCCTGGGCGTCTCGTATCCGGAAATCTACGAGATGCAGGTCCGAGCCATCTTCGAAGCGGCGTGCGAGATCGCCGAAAGCGGCAAGGCCGCCCCGATCCCGGAAATCATGCACCCGCTGGTCGCCAAGGGCGAAGAGATGCGCTTCCTGCGCCAGCTCACCGACAAGACCGCCCAGGCGGTGCTGAAGGAGCGGGGCCGCACGATCGAGTATCAGGTCGGCACCATGATCGAACTGCCCCGCGCCGCCATTCGCGCGGGCGACCTGGCCGAGAACGCCGAATTCTTCTCCTTCGGCACCAACGACCTGACCCAGACGACCTTCGGCATCAGCCGGGATGACTCGGGTCGGTTCCTGGGCGCCTATCTGGAAAAGGGCATCTTCGAAAAGGACCCCTTCGTCAGCCTCGACCAGGAAGGCGTCGGCGACCTGATCCGCATCGCCGCCGAGCGCGGCCGCGCGGTGCGTCCGAACGTCAAACTCGGCATCTGCGGCGAGCATGGCGGCGACCCGGCCTCGATCGAGTTCTGCGAGCGGGTCGGCCTCGACTATGTGAGCTGCTCGCCCTTCCGCGTGCCGATCGCCCGTCTGGCCGCCGCCCAGGCCGCCGTCGGGGGCATGGAGAAGGACCGCTAGGTTCCGACGACCGAAAACACAAAGGCCCCGCTGACGGGATCGTGAGAGCCCTGGCCCCATTCGGCGCCAGGGCTTTTTCGTGCGTGGTTCCGCCGATCGACCTGCTCCAACGCACCTAAGATGGTGGTTGGATATTCAGCGCTCACAGGTTTAGCGTCTTGCCGTCCACCGGCGCTGTCCGGCGACGGGGACCTTGAGCAAAGGCGTCGATCATGGACACGCAATCGCGCGAAGCGGCCGAGGCGTTCGTCGAGAAGGTGGCGGCGAGCCGCCTTGCCGTACAGGAGCGCCCGAGCGCGCGGGCGAGGGCGGAGGCGATCCGCGAGGATGCTGAACTCGTGCGAAGGGAGCTTCTCGCCCAGGGGGTCGACCTCGCCCCTCTGAGCGTCCTGGCCGAGGAACGGGGCAAGGCGCGGCTTCAGCGGACGCAGCAATCGCATGGCCGGGCCGTGGAAGCGTCGGCCGCCGCCGCCGCCCGCCTGGCCGCCCTGACGCCGGCGCTTACGACCCTGCCGGCTGAGCCGATGAACGTCATCGTCGATCGCGTGACTTTCATACGCAGCTTCATCGACGCCGGGGTCGTGCTCGACTCCGAGATCGAGAGCCTCAATAGCTGGGCCCGCTACCGGCTGGAGGCGTCGCGCAACTTCGACACCATGGGCGCGGGGCGGCTCAGCTTCTTCACGCTATGGCGCAATCCCCAGAACAAGGCGGTGGTCGTCGCCGCCGGCGCCCGTCTTGTCGTCAACGCGCACCTTTCCGTCGATGCGCCTTGGCGCGGTGTGGCTGCGTGGGCCGGTATCAGTGGCGGTGCTGACGCCCGCGCCACGGTCCGGGGGCGAACGACCGTCTGGGCGATGTGGGACTCGAGTATCAAGGCGGTCGTTCACGATCGCATTCTTGGCGAGGCGGCGGCGAAAGGCGGCTTCTTCGGCGAAGATGACGAGATCACGATCGAGTTCAACGAGTTCCTCAGCGCCTCTGGGTTCGTCGTCCCCGCGCGAGAATCTATCCTGATTGAGGTCGAGCTGCTGACCAATTGGTTCCTCGATGGAGGGGCCGTCGACCTGGACGCGGAAAGCGGCTCCTTCCAGGTCTCCGTGCCCCACCTCATTCTCACCCTGACCTGACGCGGGACCGGGATCATCAGAACGCAGTGCTTCAGTGTGATGCTGCCCCCGCTGGGCAGTGCTATCGCCTGTGGAACTTCTCAATGGTTCGTCATGGCCGGGCCGTCAGGTCCCGGCCATCCATAAACGCCTGAGATCGCCGGGACCCTGTTTATGGATCCCCGGCACGCATGCGCGGCCGGGGATGACGATCAAGAAGGAAATTAGAGCCAGGTCGCTGCCATATGCGATAGCCCTGCTCACTGGGGGAGCTGTCGGCCGCAGGCTGACTGAGGGGGCGCCCGCAGGGCGAAGTCACCCACCGACCGCGCCAGGCAGCGCTTCACTCTGTCAAAACGCCTTCAGCTCCCCATTCGGGTCAGCCCCATTAGCGGGGCTGCGGCTTTCCGCAGATATTATCCTACCGAACCCATCGGAATTATCGGGTAGAACGCTGGGGCGCCGCTCCTCGGCGACTTGTATTTCAATGGACAGGTATTGGTGCGCCCGATGAGCAGCAGCCCGGAATTCCTTTGGTACGTTCCCAATCAGATCTCCGCGGGGCATCGCGGCGATACCGCGGTTGAAGACCACAACACCCTCGACACCCTCACCAGCCACGCCAGGGCTCTTGAAGACCACGGCTGGAAAGGCGCGCTGATCGGCACGGGCTGGGGACGCCCCGACACCTTTACCGTGGCCGCGTCGCTGGCCGCTCGCACTACGACCTTCGAGCCGCTTATCGCGATCCGTCCGGGCTATTGGCGGCCGGCGAACTTCGCCTCGGCCGCCGCCACGCTCGACCACCTGACCGGAGGCCGGGTTCGGATCAACATCGTCTCCGGCCAGGACGACCTGGCGGCCTACGGCGATAGCGAGGGTGATCAGGCCCAGCGTTATGGCCGTACCCGCGAGTTCATGCGCCTGGTCCGCCGGCTGTGGACCGAGGAGAACGTCACCTTCCAGGGCGAGCACTTCCAAGTCGCCGGCTCCACCGTCTCGCCCCGCCTCGAAGCGCGTGGTGATCGGCGCCACCCCAAGCTCTATTTCGGCGGGGCCTCCGAGGCGGCCGAGCGGGTCTCGGCCACTGAGTCCGACGTGCAACTGTTCTGGGGCGAGCCGCTGGAAGGCGTCGCCGAGCGCATCGATCGCCTGAAGACGCTGAGCAAGCAGCTCGATCGCGATCTGCCGCCGCTGGAGTTTGGCCTGCGCATCACCACCCTGGTGCGCGACACGACCGAGCAGGCCTGGGCCGACGCCGAGGCGAAGGTGGCCGAGATGGCGAAGAACTACGGGCTCGACGACCATCGGCGATCCGCGGCGGTGGGCCAGCAGCGGCTGCTGGACCTCCAGAGCCGCGGCGATGTGCTCGACGACAACCTCTATACCGCGCCTGGCCGGTACGGCGGCGGCGGCGCCGGGACCACCTGGCTCGTCGGCTCGGCCCAGGACGTCGCCAATTCCTTGCGCAAGTACGAGGCCCTGGGCATCACCCACTTCGTGCTCTCCGACACGCCCTACCTGACCGAGATCAAGCGCCAGGGCGATCAGTTGCTGCCGTTGCTGCGGACGCGTCAGGCGGCCTTCGCGGACGCGCGCTGACGGAAAGCAGGGCAGGGGGAATTCAAAGCCGGGGCGAGGCGGCCTAGTGTGCCGCCGCCCCGGCAAGTGCGCTGGCGGCCATTTCGTGAGTCCCAGCGTTCATGCCTGCCCATCCCCTCGACCGCCCAGTCTGGTCCGCCCTGACCGGACGCCAATCGGACCTCGCCATCGGCCATGGCGCGGCCCTTCGCTTCGCGCCCGAGTACGGACTGTTCGCCGCGTTGCCGGCGATGTCCGCCGCCGCCTGCGCCGACCTGGCGTCCCTGGTGGCTGAGCATGGCGACGTCGCCCTGGTCGAGCCGGAGGACGCGCCGGCGATCGACGGCCTGGCCGTGCGCAGCCGGGCTCTCTGCTGGCAGATGGTGGCGCAGGAGCCGAACCCCGTCGGCGAGCCGGCCTTCGATATCGAGGTGCTGACCGAGGCGGACGCGCCACAGATGCTGGCCTTGGCGACCATGACGGCGCCGGGGCCGTTCTTCGCCCGCACCCATCAGCTCGGCCGGTTCGTCGGCGTCAAGATCGGCGGCCAACTCGTGGCCATGGCCGGCGAACGCATGCGGCCGCCCGGGCATACCGAGGTGAGCGGCGTCTGCACCCACCCCGATCACCGTGGGCGGGGCTATGCTGCGGGCCTGATGCTGGAGGTCGCCGCCCGCATCCGTGAGCGCGGAGAGATTCCGTTCCTGCATTCCTATGCGCACAACACCGGCGCGATCGCCCTCTACCAGGCGCTGGGCTTCGACTTCCGCCGTGAACTGGTGATGACGACCCTGACGCGCAGCTAGCGGCGCGGCCGCCTCCGGGCTAGGGTCGGGCGACACTCAGGGAGAGAGATATGGCCTTGCCGCTGCGGACCCGCCGGGAGCCCGTCACCCTCGTGGAGGCGCCGTCCCGCAGGCCGCGCCCGCAGTCCGTGTTCGTCGCCCCGCGCGCGACGCCCGCGGGGGCCGTTGGGCTGGGCGCCATGGGCAGCGTCGCCCTGGGCGCGATCGCATTCGGCGCCTTCGCGGTCGGCGTACTGGCGATCGGCAAGCTGGCCATCGGCCGGGTCGCGGTGGGCAAGGCCCGGATCAAGCGCCTGGAGATCGACGAACTGACCGTGCGTCGTCTCACCGTTCTCGACGACGGGGAGCCTCGCCGATAGGGTCCGCGCAAACGCCGCGGTGGCGGCAATTCCGGAGTTCTATCACGCACATGCGTAGGATCATCGCGCCGCTGCTCGTGGCCCTTTGCCTGCCCGCCGCCGCCATGGCGGCTGCTCCCGTGGCCGAAGACGGCCTGGCCCGCATCCATATGCACGTCGACAGCGCCTTCCTGACCCCGGAGGAGCGCCAGGTCGTGAATCTGCTGATCAAGGCCGCCGACGAGATGACGGTCATCTATCACCGCCAGGCGGCGGGGGAGGGGCCTGGCCACGGCTTCTACCCGGCCGGCCTGACCAAGGCCGAGCTCGACGCCTACATCGCCGCCCATCCTGACCAGAAGTCGGCGATCATGGACGGCTACACGGTCGTGAAGCGCCAGGGCGACCGCCTGGTCACCGTTCCCTACAACGTCGAATACAAGGCCGAGCTGGAGCGCGCGGCCGCGCTTCTGGAGCAGGCGGCTACCGTCACCTCCAACGGCAGCCTGAAGAAATTCCTGACGCTCAGGGCTAAGGCCTTCCGCAGCAACGACTATTTCGAATCCGAGATGGCCTGGATGGACCTCGAAGGCACGCCCATCGAGGTCGCGATCGGGCCCTACGAGACCTATACCGACGAGCTTTATGGACAGAAAACCGCCTTCGAAGCCTTTGTAACTCTTAAGGATCCGGGCGAGAGCGCGGCCCTGGCGCGTTACAACACGTATCTGCGGGCAATGGAGGAAAACCTGCCGGTAGACGCCCGTTACAAGAACTTCCAACGGGGCGGCGCCTCGCCCATCGCGGTGGCCGAGCAGGTCCGCGGCGGCGGTGACAATACGGTCGGTCCCCAGACCGTGGCGTTCAACCTCCCGAACGACGAGCGCGTCCGCGAAGCCAAGGGCGCGAAGAAGGTCATCCTCTCGAACGTGCTTGGCGCGAAATACGAAGGAATTCTGAAGCCTATGGGTGATCGCGTGCTGGTGTCCGACCAGGCGCCCCTCGTCGCCAAGAAGTACATGACTCTCGAGACCCTGTTCCACGAGCTGTCGCACAGCCTCGGCCCGGGCTCGATCACCGTGAACGGCCGCCCGACCACGGTTTCGGCCGAGCTCAAGGAAATCGCCGGCACCGCCGAGGAGGCCAAGGCCGACGTCATGGGGGTCTACAACGTCCTCTATATGATGGAGAAGGGCGAGATCCCAAAAGCTGAGCGTTCCCAACTGTTTGCGACCTACATGGCGGGCATTTTCCGCGCTGTTCGCTGGGGCGCGGGCGAGGCTCACGGGCGCGGCGCAGCGCTGCAGTACGGCTATCTGAAGTCCAAGGGCGCTTTCACCTGGGATCCGGCGGCTAAGCGCTACCGGGTCAATGACGACGCCATGCAGGCCGGCATCACCGCCCTGGTCGCCGATCTCGTGAAGCTGCAGGGCGACGGCGACTATGCGGGGATGAATGCGTTCTTCGACCGCTACGCCAAGCTGGATCCGGAGGCCGAAAGCGTGATCGCGACGCTCAAGGACATCCCCGTCGACATCGCTCCGATCTATCCGGACAAGATCTGATCATGGAGCGCGAGATCGCCGCCGACCTGCAGGGCCTGACCGGTTTCGAGCTTGTCCGCCTGGGCAAGGCGGCGATCACGGTCGGAAGCCTGGCGGCGGCGATCTTCATCGTCGTCGCCGCGCTTCTGGCCGCGCGGATCGCAGCCTCCGCGATCCGCCGGATCCGGGGGCGTGCGGGGGCGGAGACGGCGCCGTCGATCTACATCGTCGAAAAACTGAGCACCTATGGCCTGATCATTTTCGGGGTCATCGCGGCCTTCTCGACGCTCGGCCTCGATCTGTCCTCGCTCACCCTGTTCGCCGGCGCCCTGGGCGTCGGCCTCGGCTTTGGGATGCAGGGCATCGTCAAGGAGTTCATCTCCGGCCTCGTCCTGCTGTTCGACAAGCTGATCCGCATCGGGGACTACATCGAGCTGCAGACCGGAGAACGCGGTGTCGTGGCCGAGATCGGCCCGCGCGCCACCCGCATCCGCAACAATGACGACCTGGACGTCCTGATCCCGAACTCGCGCCTGATCGAGGCGCCGATCACCAACTGGACCCACCAGAACGGTGCGCGGCGCATGCACATCCCGTTCCGCGTGGCCTATGGCGCGGACAAGGAAAAGGTTCGCGAGGCGGTGCTGCGGGCGGTTCACGCCGTGCCGTTTACGCTCAAGGACACCTCGGCCCGCAGGACGCAGGTGTGGCTGGTGGGTTTCGGCGAGAGCGGCCTTTCCTTCGAGCTGGTGGTCTGGCCCGCCCTGGAGGCGGTGAAGCGACCCAACGCCACCCACGCGGCCTATACCTGGGCCATCGAGGATGCGCTGCGCGCCGGCGGCTTCGAAATCCCGCTGCCGCAGCGCGAACTGCGTGTCAGGTCGGTGTTCGGCGAGGAGGACGACGAGGCTCGCGAAACACTGGGCCTGGTCGGCCACAGGACCGTCCGCTCGCCCGTGGTCGGGGCCAGCACCAACGACGCCGCCGAGGACCTCGCGCGGGGAGCCGAGCAGGACGCTGCGGAGGCGGCTGCATCGCCGCCAAGGCCGAGACAGGGAGGCTGATGTGATCCCATTGGCGACCATAGGCTACGAAGCTAGCACCCAGGCCGACGTGATCGGTCGCCTGAAGGCCGCAGGCGTGGACACCGTCGTCGACGTCCGCGCGATCGCGGCGTCCCGGCGGGCCGGCTTTTCCAAGACCATCCTCGCCGCCAGCCTGGCTGAGGCGGGGATTGGCTACGTCCACCTACGCCAGCTCGGCACGCCCAAGGCCGGACGCGACGCTGCGCGCAAGGGGCGGATCGAGGAGATGCGCGCGATCTACGAGGCGCACATGGCCGAACCCGGCGCGCAGATCGAATTCAAGGCCGCCGAGGAGCTGGCCGGCCGGCGGAAGATCGCGCTGCTGTGTTTCGAAGCCGACCACAACGGCTGCCACCGGAAGATCCTGGCCGACCGAATCTGCGAAGATCTAGGG
>JAEXKM010000232.1 GCA_023445705.1 Pseudomonadota bacterium | reverse complement strand
CTCCCCCAGCGGGGGAGCATCTTGGCTCTGCGCGGACGCTCCTTTTGGTGTCATCCCGGCTGGAGCGAAGCGGAAGGCCGGGACCCATATGCGCCGAGGGAATGGAAGCTAGGCGTCGCCATAGCTGTTAGATCTGCACGTATGGGTCCCGGTCTTCGGCCGCTGGCCGAAACCGGGATGACACCAACTGCCCGCCGGCGGGCGTCACTCCACCGGCACCGTGTAGTTCAGGGCCAGGCGGCCGCCGTCGGGATAGATGGTCTGGCCGGTGATGTAGGAGGCGTCCTCGCTGGCCAGGAAGACGGCGACGCGGCCGATTTCCTCGGCCTCGCCGAAGCGGCCGAGAGGCGTCCGCGAGAGGACGCGGCGGCGGGCCTCGTCGTCGTTCATCACCCCCTTCAGGATGTCGGTGACGATGGTGCCGGGGCCAATCGCATTGACCCGGATCCCATGCGGCGCAAGGCCGAGCGCCATGGCCTTGGTGAGCTGGGAAAGGCCGCCCTTGGACGTGACGTAGGCGATCTGGTTGGGGATGGCGAGAACGGCGTTGATCGAGGACATGTTGATGATCGAGCCCTTGATCTTGGCGTCGACCATATGCCGCGCGACGGTCTGGCCGATCACGAAGGGCGCGCGCAGATTCACCGCCAGGACGCGATCGAAGTCCTCGAGCTCGGCGTCGAGGATGTCGCCGGGCGCGAGGACGCCAGCGTTGTTAACCAGTACGTCGATACGGCCCAGCAGCGCGCAGGCGCGGATGACCGCCTTGCGGGCGGCCTCGGCGTCTGACAGGTCGCAGGCAATGGCGTGGACCTTACGGCCCGAGCGGGCGGCCAGGTCGGCGGCGGCGGCCTCGAGCCGGGCCTGATCGAGGTCGAGGAGGACGAGGTCTGCGCCCTCCTTGGCGAAGGCCTCGGCGCAGCCCAGCCCGATGCCGCCAGCCGCGCCGGTGATCAGGGCGGCGCGTCCCTCCAGCCGGCCGCTCACCACGCGCCCGTGTTCTGCATGGAGGCCCAGGGCTCGGCCGGCGCCTTGCGCTCGCCCGCCTGCAGCAGCTCGATCGAGATGCCGTCCGGGGAGCGGACGAACGCCATGTGCCCATCGCGCGGCGGGCGATTGATGGTGACGCCGCCATCGGCCAGGCGCTGGCAGACCGCGTAGATGTCGTCGACCGCATAGGCCAGGTGCCCGAAATTGCGGCCGCCCTGATAGTCCTCCGGATCCCAGTTGTAGGTCAGCTCGACCATCGGGGCCCTGTTCTGGCGCGCGGCCTGCTCGTCGCCCGGGGCGGACAGGAAGACCAGGGTGAAGCGGCCGCCGGGGTTCTCGCTGCGCGAGACTTCGACCAGGCCGAGCTTGGCGCAGTAGAAATCGAGAGAGGCGTCGAGGTCCCTCACGCGGACCATGGTGTGGAGATATTTCACGGCGGCTCAGGTTCCTTCGGTCAATCTGGCTGTCGGCCCAGAACGAGGGGATGGCGGACGGCGGGGACGCGCGCAAGGCCATGCTGCGATCATGCGGCGCCAGGGGCACATTATGCGCGCCGCGCCATATCTGTCCGCGATTTCATTTGCAGTCGGAGAACTGGCGTCAGAAAACGCTGAAATATGAATGTCAGCCTGGGCCCAAAGCGCGATTCGACGCTGCGGCTTGAGTGCGGCCCAGGGGGGAACGCGGATGAAACTGAGGTCACAGTACCTGTTTGTCGTGGTCGTGGTGGCGGTGCTGGTCGTCGCCTTCACCATCGGCACCATCTTCAACCGCTCGGGCAAGCCAGGGGCCGCCGAGGCCAAGACCACGGCTGAAGGCCTGCCCACCGTGCAGGCGGTGCTGACGCCAGAGTCCACCCGCGAATACACCGTCGCCATCCGCGGCCGCACCGAGGCCGCGCGGAGCGTGATCGTGCGCTCGGAAACGCCCGGCGTCGTCGCCGCCACCCCGGCGGTGGAAGGCTCGTTCGTCCGTAAGGGAGCGGTGCTTTGCCGCCTGAATCTGGACGCCCGCCAGGCGACACTGGACCAGGCGCGGGCGAACCTGCGCTCAAGCCAGTTGCAGCAGAAGGCCTCGGCCGAGCTGCACGCCAAGGGCTATCGCTCGCAGACCCAGATGTTGCAGGACCAGGCCGCGGCGGACGGGGCGGCGGCGACCGTGCGCCAGGCGGAGCTGGGGGTCGAGCAGATGAGCATCCGCGCGCCCTTTGACGGCGTCTTCGACCGCCGCGACGCCGAGATCGGCACCTATCTGCAGCCGGGCCAGCCCTGCGGGACGATGATCGAGCTCAACCCGCTGCTGATCGTAGGCGACCTGCCCGAGACCGAGGCCGCGAAGGTGCAGATCGGCGCGCCGGCCACCGCCAAGCTGACCTCGGGCGAGACGCTGAGCGGCCGCGTGCGCTACGCCGCGCGCGAGGCCGATCCGCAGACCCGGACCTATCGGGTCGAGATCTCGGTCGCCAATCCGCAGATGACGCGCTCTGGCCTGTCGGCCGACGTCCGCATCGGCAGCGGCGCGGGCCCGGCGCACCTGGTGCCGCTTTCCTCGCTGGTGCTGGACTCGGCAGGCCGGCAAGGCATTCGCTACGTGCAGACCGGCGACAAGGTCGGCTTCTCTCCCGTCAACATCCTCGAGGAGACCGCCCAGGGGATCTGGGTCGTGGGCCTGCGCGGCCCCGTGCGCGTCATCACCGTCGGCCAATCGTACGTGGCTGAAGGTCAGAAGGTTCGGGCGACGCTCGCGCGCTGACGCGAGGGGCTCCAAGGAGACGAAGCCATGATCGGACCTCTGATCGACGGCGGCATAAAACGGCGCAAGGTCGTCCTGGCGGTCACCTTGATCGCCAGCCTGTTCGGATTCATGGCCTATCTGTCCATGCCGCGGGAATCCGACCCGAACATCGACTTCCCGTTCCTGAGCGTGATCGTGCCGTATCCGGGCGTGAGCCCGGAAGACGCCGAGCGCCTGCTGGTGCGACCGCTGGAGACCGAGCTCCAGACCATCGACGGCATCAAGGAGATGAACTCCGTGGCCCGCCAGAGCATGGCGGTGGTCAATCTCGAGTTCGAGCCCGACTTCGACAAGGACAAGGCCCTGGCCGAGGTGCGCGCCAAGGTCGACCTGGCCCGCGGCGAGTTCCCGCCGGACGCCGAGGAGCCGATCATCGAGGAGGCCAGCACGGCGGCCGACCCGGTCATCGGCATCGTCCTGTCCGGCGCGGCGCCCGAGCGGACCCTCTTCCAGATCTCCCGCGAACTGCAGGACCGCCTGGAAGGCACGCCCGGCGTACTGGAGGTCTATCTCAACGGCGGCCGCGAGGAGGTGCTGGAGGTCACGATCGACCCAGTGCGGATGGAAGCGGCCAACGTCACCACCGGCGAGCTCGCCCAGCTTATCGCCCGCAACAACCAACTGGTGCCGGCCGGCAACCTGGAATCGGGGCCCGGCAAGTTCGCCGTAAAGGTGCCCGGCGTCGTGGAGAAGCCGCAGGACATCCTCTCCCTGCCGATCAAGCGCAACGGCGACCGGCTGATCACCGTGGCCGACATCGGCGACGTGCGGCGGACCTTCAAGGAAGCCACGTACATCAGCCGGTTCAACGGCCAGCCGGCCTTTTCGGTGGAGGTAGCCAAGCGGTCGGGCGCCAACATCCTCGACACCGTCAAGGAGGTCCGCAAGGTCGTCGCCGAGGAGCAGAAGCGCTGGCCTGAGACGGTCAAGGTCTCCTACATCTTCGACCAGAGCGACTTCATCGGCCGCACCCTGGTGGTGCTGGAGAGCGGTCTGCTGATCGCCACCATCCTGGTGATGCTGATCATCGTCGCCACCCTGGGCATCCGCCAGGGCCTCATGGTCGGCGCGGCGATCCCGGCCTGCTTCATGATCGCCTTCCTGATGCTGAACGCCACCGGGAACACCCTGAACCAGATGGTCATGTTCGGCCTGGTGCTGGCGGTCGGCATCCTGGTGGATGGCGGCATCGTCGTGGTCGAGTACGCCGACCGGAAGATGGCCGAAGGCCTGGATAAGGAGGCCGCCTTCGCCGCGGCCGGAAAGCGGATGTTCTGGCCGGTGCTGAACGGCACCCTGACGACGCTCTGCGCCTTCCTGCCCTTCCTGTTCTGGAACTCGATCGCCGGGAAGTTCATGAGCTTCCTGCCGCTGACCCTGTTCTACGTGCTGGGCGCCTCGATCTTCATCGCCCTGATCTTCACCCCGGCCCTGGGCTCGATCTTCGGCCGCAAGGCGGCGGTGGACGAGGCGCACCTGGCCGAGATCGAGAAATCCGAGCACGGCGACCCGCGTGAGATGACCGGCTTCATGGGCCGCTATGCGCGCACGATCGACGCCCTGGGCAAGCGCCCGATGGCGACGCTGGGCGTGACGCTGCTGATCATCGTCGGGGTGGTGTTCGCCTTCGCCCACGCCAAGAAGCCGACCGAGTTCTTCCTGCGCCAGGACCCCGAGTTCGTGGCGGTCTACGTCAAGGCGCGGGGCAACCTCTCGCCCCAGGCGCAGGACTCCCTGGTGGCGCAGGTCGAGCGGCGGCTGCAGGGGGTGAAGGGGGTCGATTCCATCTTCGTCCGCTCGGGCACCGCCAGCGCCGGCGGCGGGCCGAACGCGCCGCCCAACGACACCATCGGCCGCATCACCGTCGACTTCGTCGACTACGAAGAGCGGCTGCATCTGGGCCTGGTGGGTAAGGACATCGCCAACGAGATCCGCAAGCGCGTGACCGACATCCCCGGCATCGAGGTCGAGGTGCGCGAACCCCAAGGCGGCCCGCCGGTCGGCAAGGACGTGCAGGTCGAACTGCGCGGCCAGGACCCGGTGGCGCTGAACAAGGCCGCCGACCTGGTGAAGGCTAAGATGGCCGCCGACCGCCAGCTCTACGAGCTGGAGGACAACCGCACCTCGCCCGGCATCGAATGGAACATGACCGTCGATCGCGAGGCCGCCGGCCGCTACGGCGTCGACGTCCTGACCGTGGGCCAGGCGATCCAGTTCGTGACCGGCGGGGTGCTGGCC
>JAEXKM010000212.1 GCA_023445705.1 Pseudomonadota bacterium | reverse complement strand
CTGCAGGGCGGCGCGCAGATGATCGGTTCGACGCGCGGCCATGGCGGCCGGATCGGGGCGACGCCATTCGCCGGCCGGGCCGCGACGAGCGTCCGGGCCGGCCTGCGCCGGGGCGGCCGGAGGCTGCTGGGCGGCGCTGGCGCTGGCCATGGCGCCGGCGATCAGAACGCCGCCGAGGGCCAAGGGCGCAAACTTGTTGAAGGTCATCGGTCTGGTAGCTCCACTAACTGTCCCTCGAACTGTTCAACGGGGGAGCCGGCGGATTCCGTCGCGGCTGGAATCCATTTCGTCGAGGACGTTGCGCGCGGCCGCGCCGTCTCGCCTAGATCGGACGGCCGGAGAGCAAGCGGGAGACGAAACCATGCGCAGTATCCTCGCGGCCTTGATCATCGTCTGTGGCCTCGGCCCAGCCTCGGCGGCGTTGGCGGCCGACCTGGACCCGGTGATCGTCAAGCGTGTCGAGGCGGTGGCCTACGACTATGTGGACGGCCAACTCGAAGGCGACCCCGACCGGGTCGCGCGGTCGCTGCACCCGGATCTCGCCAAGCGCGCGGTGAAGCCTGATCCCGACGAGATCCTGGGCCTGCGCCGGATGAGCAAGGAGGAGCTGGTCGAACTGACCCGCCGCGGCACGCTCAAGACCCAGCGCGATCAGTGGGACCGGCAGGTCAGGGTGCTCGACATCAGCGGCGACGTCGCCGTGGCGCGGGTCGAGACACCGTGGTTCGTCGACTACTTCCACCTCGGCCGCTTCGGCGAGCGCTGGGTGATCGTCAACGCCATGTGGCAGCCGAAGCCGCCGCGCGCCGGCGATTAGCTGAGGGCGTTGCGGCAGGCCGCAGCCATGGCGATGGGGCCGAGCGCGACGGCGCCGGCGGCATAGGCGGCCAGCAGGGCGAAGCCGGCGCGCCAGGGCAGGCCGCCGGAAAACGCATCCAGCGCCCCGCCGCCGAAGATCACCGGCGGGACGAACAGCGGCAGTACGATCACCGCGGTCAGCAGGCCGCCCCGTCGTGCGCCCAGGCTCAGTGCGGCCCCGATGCCGCCGACGAAGGCGAAGGCCAGGCCGCCCATCAGGGCGCATGCGAAGATCAGCGGCGCCATGTGCGGCTTGGCGCCCAGGACGATCGCCGCCACCGGGGCGGCGAGGGCGAGGGGGGCCGCGGTGGCCAGCCACTGTCCCAGGCACTTGACCGCACAGGCGATCTCCAGGGGCGTGGACGAAAGGGTGAGAAGATCGAGCGCGCCATCCTCGAAATCACGTTCGAACAGGCGGTCGAGGGAGAGAAGCGCGGCGAGCGCCAGGGCGACCCACGCCGCTCCCGGTGCGACAGCGGCCAGTCGCGCGGGCTCTGGTCCGGTCGCCAGCGGCAGCAGGGTGGCGACCCCGGCATAGAAGCCGAGCGAGACCATGGGACCGCCGCCACGTCCCCAGGCCAGGGCGGTCTCGCGCGACAACAGGGCCAGGACGCGGCTCATGCGGCCTCCGCAGGGGCTGCGATCTCGACCGGTCGGGCTTCGATGGGCAAAGGATCGTGCACGGCGGCGACGATCAGCCCGCCGCCGGCCAGATGCCTGGCCATCAGTTCGCCGAACCGCGCCCGCCAATCGGCGTCCAGCGGGCTGAGGGGTTCGTCCAGCAGCCACAGCGGCCGCGGCGCCGCCAGCAGCCGCGCCAGCGAAAGCCGTCGCCTCTGGCCGGCCGACAGCCGCCGGACCTCCAGGTCCAGCAGGCGGGTGAGATCCAGGGTCTCGGCCGCCTCCCGCGCGGCCTCGTGCGAACCGCCGGCCCAGCGTGTCCAGAACGACAGCTCTTCCCAGGCCGTGCGCGCCGGCTTTTGGCCGTCCTGGTGCCCGGCGAAGTGAATGTGACCGGCCCGCGCCTCGTCCGGATCGAGGGCGCCGAAGCCGATCTGGCCGTCTTCGGCTCGGACCAATCCGGCGATGGCGCGCAGCAGGCTGGTCTTGCCTGCGCCGTTGCGGCCGATAAGCGCGGCGGCCTCGCCTTGCTCCAGGCGCAGGTCGAGCCCGGAAAACAGCAGTCGGCCGCCCCGCCGCAGGGCCAGGTTCTCAATGCTCAGGACGTCGATCACGCCGCTGCTCCTTGCGGGTGATTCTCAACTGGGGAGGAAATAATCCCGCGCACATGGACGGTTAGGTTTGGAGGGGCTATGACGCGCGCGGCCGTCGCCACCTTGGGGGGCGTACGCGGCGCAGGGGCGTACGCTGTGTGTCCGCCTCGAAAAGCGCGCGATCCCCGATGTGGTCCAAGAGCGGCCGAGAACAGAGGAAGGATCCCTGAACATGGCGTCTAACGACAGCCTGAAAACCCGCCGCGAACTTACCGTCGGCGACAAGACCTACGTCTACTACAGCCTTCGCGCCGCAGAGGAAGCTGGTCTTTCCAACGTTTCCCGCCTGCCGGTCTCGATGAAGGTGCTGCTGGAGAACCTTCTCCGCAACGAAGACGGCTCCACCGTCGCTCCCGACGACCTGAAGGCGCTGGCCGCCTGGCTCGACAACAAGGGCTCGGTCGAGCACGAGATCAGCTTCCGTCCGGCTCGCGTCCTGATGCAGGACTTCACCGGCGTTCCGGCCGTCGTCGACCTGGCCGCCATGCGCGACGCCATGACCAGCCTCGGCGCCGATCCCGAGAAGATCAACCCGCTGAACCCCGTCGACCTGGTCATCGACCACTCGGTCATGGTCGACTACTTCGGCACCGCCAAGGCCTTCGGCGAGAACGTCGAGCGCGAGTATGAGCGCAACATCGAGCGCTACCGCTTCCTGCGCTGGGGCTCGTCGGCCTTCAACAACTTCCGCGTCGTGCCGCCCGGCACTGGCATCTGCCACCAGGTGAACCTGGAATACCTGGCTCAGACCGTGTGGCTGAACGACGACGGCGGCGAAACCGTCGCCTATCCGGACACCGTGGTCGGCACCGACAGCCACACCACCATGATCAACGGCCTGGCCGTTCTGGGTTGGGGCGTCGGCGGCATCGAGGCCGAGGCGGCCATGCTGGGCCAGCCGATCCCGATGCTGATCCCGGAAGTCATCGGCTTCAAGCTGACCGGCACGCTGCCGGACGGCGCCACGGCCACCGACCTCGTGCTGACCGTCACCCAGATGCTCCGCAAGAAGGGCGTGGTCGGCAAGTTCGTCGAATTCTTCGGCCCGGGCCTCGCCGGCCTGACCCTGGAAGACCAGGCGACCATCGCCAACATGGCCCCGGAATACGGCGCCACCTGCGGCTTCTTCCCGGTCACCAAGGCGACCATCGACTACCTGCGCGCCACCGGCCGTGAGCCGCACCGCGCCGACCTGGTCGAGGCCTACGCCAAGGAACAGGGCCTGTGGGTCGAGGCCGGCGACGCCGACCCGATCTTCACCGACACCCTCGAGCTCGACCTCGGCGCGGTTCTGCCGTCGTTGGCCGGCCCGAAGCGCCCGCAGGACCGCGTCCTGCTGTCGGACGCCGCCTCTGAGTTCAAGGCCGCCCTGGCCAAGGATTTCGGCAAGAACGGCGAAGAGCCCCGCGCTCAGGTCGCTGGCGAAAAGTTCGACGTCGGCAACGGCGACGTCGTGATCGCCGCCATCACCTCCTGCACCAACACCTCGAACCCGTCGGTCCCGATCGCCGCCGGCCTGGTGGCCAAGAAGGCCGTCGAAAAGGGCCTGAAGGTGAAGCCGTGGGTGAAGACCTCCCTCGCGCCCGGCTCGCAGGTCGTGACCGACTACCTGAAGGCCGCCGGCCTGACGAAGTCGCTCGACGCCCTGGGCTTCAACCTGGTCGGCTACGGCTGCACCACCTGCATCGGCAACTCCGGCCCGCTGCCGGAAGCCATCTCCGAGGCGATCAACGCCAACGACCTGGTCGCCTGCTCGGTGCTGTCGGGCAACCGTAACTTCGAAGGCCGCGTGAACCAGGACGTCCGCGCCAACTACCTGGCCTCGCCGCCGCTGGTGGTGGCCTACGCCCTGGCCGGCTCGATGAACATCGACCTGGCGACCGAATCCCTCGGCGAGGGCAAGGACGGCCAGCCGGTGTTCCTGAAGGACATCTGGCCGACCTCGGAAGAGATCGCCACGCTCCAGCGCAAGCACGTCACCCAGAAGATGTTCGCGACCCGCTACGCCGACGTGTTCAAGGGCGACAAGAACTGGCAGGGCATCAAGGTGTCCGGCGGCCAGACCTACGCCTGGGACATGGGTTCGACCTACGTGCAGAACCCGCCGTACTTCCAGGACATGAAGATGGAGCCGGCGCCGGTCACCGACGTGGTCGAAGCCCGCATCCTCGGCGTGTTCGGCGACTCGATCACCACCGACCACATCAGCCCGGCCGGTTCGATCAAGGCGACCTCGCCCGCCGGCGTCTATCTGCGTGAGCGCCAAGTGCCCGCCACGGAGTTCAACTCCTACGGCGCCCGCCGCGGCAACCACGAGATCATGATGCGCGGCACCTTCGCCAATATCCGGATCCGCAACAAGATCACCCCGGAAATCGAAGGCGGCGTGACCAAGCACTTCCCGTCGGGCGACGTCATGTCGATCTACGACGCGGCCATGCGCTACCAGTCGGAAGGCCGCCCGGCGGTCGTCTTCGCCGGCAAGGAATACGGCACCGGCTCGTCGCGTGACTGGGCCGCCAAGGGCACCAAGCTGCTGGGCGTCCGCGCCGTCATCGCCGAAAGCTTCGAGCGTATCCACCGCTCGAACCTGGTCGGCATGGGCGTGCTGCCGCTGCAGTTCACCCAGGACGGCTGGCAGAAGCTGGGCCTGACCGGCGAGGAGATCGTCACGATCCGCGGCCTCACCGAACTGGCCCCGCGCAAGCAACTGACCGTCGAGATGTATCGTCCGTCGGACGGCCGCATCGCGCGCTTCCCGGTCCGCTGCCGCATCGACACCCCGACCGAGCTTGAATACTTCAAGAACGGCGGCGTGCTGAACTACGTGCTGCGCAACCTGGCCAGCTCGGCGGCCTAAAGCTTGGATTGCCTCTCTCCCACAGAGAGGTAGATCTACGCATCGGAAGGGGGCCTGCACTCCGTGCGGGCCCCCTCTTTCGTCTTTGAAAACCGGTCACGCCTTGTTGAGATCAAAACCCCAGGGAAGTCCGCTTAATAACGCCACGATGCGTAAGGCTGCGCTTTTCTGCCTGATCCTCTGGGCCGCCCCCCTTGCGGCGGTCGCCAAGACGCCTGTCGTGGTGGAGCTGTTCACCGCGCAGGGCTGCGCCTCCTGCAGCGAGGCGAACGCCAATCTCGGCAAGCTCGCCAAGCGCGAGGGGTTGCTCGCCCTGACCTTCGCGGTGGACTACTGGGACTATCTCGGCTGGCCCGACACCTTCGCCCGACCCGAATTTACCGCCCGCCAGAAGGCTTATGTCGACCGGCTGGAGCTGCGCGAACCCTACACGCCGCAGGTGGTCGTGGACGGGCGCGCCCAGGCCGGCGGCCTGCAGACCGAGAAGGTGGATCGCCTGATCGCCGTGGCCGAGGGGGCGCCTCGCGATCCGCCTGACGTGGCCTTCATCGGCGAGCGCCGGGTCGATGTCGGATCGGGACGGGTCCCGAGGGGCGGCGCCGAGGTGTGGCTCGTCCGCTACGACCCGCGCGAACACGACGTGGTGGTCAAGAAGGGCGACAACCGCGGCAAGACCGTCGTGCATCGGAACGTCGTGCGCGAACTGACCCGCCTGGGCGCCTGGCGTGGCCGCCCGACCGCCTACCGCCTGCCGGCCTCTGAGGAGGAGGGCTTGGTGACCGCGATTCTGCTTCAGGGCGTCGGCGGGGGCCGCATCCTGGCGGCCAAGATCAAGGAGTAGCCCGGACACAACGAAGCCCGCGCGGGAGGGGGGAGGACCGCACGGGCTTGCATTGGGGGGATACTATGAAGAAGCGCCGGTTGACCGAAGCCCGCGATCCAGGGGGGCTGGGGGGGCTGTTCAGGATCCGGGACCAGCAGGTTCCGATCAACCGACAATGAGACTATGGATAGTGGATCAGGCGCGCGAACGACCGAAATAAGGTCATTCCATGGCGCAAGGTTACGGTTCGTTTAGATTCCGAAGCGGCCGTGTCGGCGGCGCAACGACGGACGCACTGAGGATTTGTCGCGCGGCGGGAATTGAGGCAGGCTTGCCCCGATGGCGCTCGACCCGCAACAGCAGCCTGTCCGGACCGCTCAGGTCTTTTTCGAGCGCCGCGAGCTCAATCGGCTGCTCGCGCTCTATGGCCGGATGGTCGCCGCCGGCGAATGGCGCGACTACGGCATCGGCGCGTTGAGCGACGCTTGCGTCTTCTCGGTCTTCCGCCGGACCTCCGAGGCGCCCCTCTACCGCATCGAAAAGCGTCCGGCCCTCGCCCGGCGCCAGGGCGCGTGGGCGGTGATCGGCCAGGGCGGCATGGTCCTGCGCCGGGGGCACGAGTTGGAGCAGGTCCTCCGCTTCTTCGACAAGGGTCGCTTCAAAGTCGTGGAGTAGGGCTCGGTCCGCCTCGTTGTTCGAGGCGCGTATGGCCCAAAGAAAAACCCCGGCGGGTGAGCGCCGGGGCTTCGAACTTTCGTTCCGTCTCAGGTCCTAGCGGCGGTCGCCAAAGATGCTGAGCAGGAATTGGAAGAGGTTGATGAAGTTGATGTACAGGCTGAGCGCCCCGTAGTTCGTGGCCACGGCCATCGAACCCTCATCGCCGCCGAGCTGGTAGTAGCTCATCTTCAGGCGCTGGGTGTCGTAGGCGATCAGGCCGGCGAAGATGAACACGCCCAGGACGCTGATGATGAAGTTCATCGCGCTGTTGTGCAGGAACATGTTCACCAGGCTGGCGATGATCAGGCCGAACAGGCCGATGATCAGGAAGCTGCCGAAGCCGGTGAGATCCTTCTTGGTCGTGTAGCCGAACAGCGAGAGGCCGCCGAACGCCGCCGCCGTAATCAGGAACGTCGAGAAGATCGAGGCGCCGGTGTAGACGAAGGTCAGCACGCCCAGACCTGCGCCGATCAGGCTGACGATGGTCCAGTAGAGGATGCCTGCCGACCGCGGGGTCGGGTTACGCATGGCGAAGGCGCCGAACAGCATGACCGCCAGCGGCGCGAACGCCACGATCATGCCCAGCGGCGTGTAGCCGACACGGCCGTTCGCGGCGACCGAGAACATCAGGTCGCGCACAGGCGGGAAGCTGCCGGTCAGGAACGCCAAGCCGGCGGAAAGAAGAAGTCCCAGCGCTACCTTGTTGTAGACGCCGAGCATGAAGCTGCGGAGCCCCGCGTCCACCGACATGTCGGCGCGATCTGCGGGGACCGTGCGCGCGTAGCCGCGGTTATAGTCGCTCATCAGAGACAAGGCCCTTCTAGAAGCGCCCCGAGCGGGCGCGTCTCCGAATATCGTGATCGGCAGCCAATCGTGCAAGGTTGCATTGATTACGATTACGTCAGCACCTCAGGTAGTCTTCATGATCCGTCTCTTCGCCGCAGTTGCTATTCCCGAAGACATCGCAGCCGAGCTGACCCCCAGGCAGGATCATCTTCTCGGCGCGCGCTGGCGCCCGCCGGAAGCCTTTCACATCACTCTGCGCTTCGTCGGCGACGTGGCCGAGAACGTGGCCGCCGACCTCGACGCAGAGCTGACCACCATCGGCGGCGGGCCTCTGGAGCTGTCGCTCACGGGGGTGGGGGCCTTCGGCGAAGGCGCGGACATCCATGCCGTCTGGGCCGGCGTCGAGGAGAACGATAGCCTGCGCCGCCTGGCCCGCGCGTGCGAGGTCGCCGCCCGCCGGGCAGGCCTGAAGCCGGACACCCGCGCCTACAAGCCTCACGTCACCCTGGCCTATCTGCGTCGCCCGAACCCGGCCGATGTCGCCGCCTGGATCCAGGACAACAACCTTCTGCGCACCGCGCCCTTCCGGGTGACCAGCTTCGGGCTCTATTCCAGTTGGCAGTCGGACCAGGGCTCCTGGTACCGCCTCGAGCGTGAATATCCGCTGTTCTGAAGCGGCGACGTAAGCCCCCTCCGTCTGATGCTGATCCGGATGCTCCCCCGTTGGGGAGCTGGCAGCGAAGCTGACTGAGCGGGCGCGCGGCGCGCGCGCCCGCTTACGCCTCGACGGCGTGGTCCTTCAGGACCCCCAGTGGGACGATGGCCAGCGTCTCTTCATGTGTGGCTTCCAGCACCACCTGGGGCGCGGCCCCAGCGTCCAGGGCTTCTTTCCAGCGCGGTGCGCACAGGCACCAGCGGTCCCCCGGCTTCAGCCCGGCGAAGCCGTACTCCGGCATCGGCGTGGAAAGGTCGTTGCCGACCAGCTTGGAGAAGGTCAGGAAGTCTTCGGTCATCACCGCGCAGACCGTATGCATTCCGACATCGTGCGCGCCGGTCTCGCAGCAGCCGTTCCTGAAGAATCCGGTCACCGGGTCGAGCGAACAGGGGGCGAGTTCGCCGCCCAACACGTTTCTGGCGCCAGCGTCATAGCGGGTGGTCATGGCGCCATCCTAGCCCTTATGACTTGGTCTTCGCCATCCTGACGGAGCTCACGAGCCGTGACTTCAGCCCGGCCGCGCCGCAGCGCTCTCTACATGCCCGCCGTGAATGCACGCGCGATCGAAAAAGCCCGCGAACTGGTCTGCGATGTGGTCATCCTCGACCTCGAGGATGCGGTCGCGCCGGACGCCAAGGAGCTGGCGCGCCAGCAGGCGGCTGCAGCGGTCGCCGCCGGCGGCTTCGGCCGCCGCGAGATGGTGATCCGGATCAACGGGCTCGACACGCCCTGGGGCCTGGAAGATCTCGCCGCCGCGATCGAGGCGAAGCCCGACGCGATCCTGATTCCCAAGGTTTCCTCCGCCCACGACGTCACCGCCTATGGCGCCGCCCAGGCCGCGCAGGTGCCGCTGTGGGCCATGGTCGAAACCTGCGCCGCTCTCTTCGCGCTCGACGAAATCGCCGGGGCCGGCGCCGGCCTCGAAGCGCTGGTGGTCGGGACCAACGACCTCGCCAAGGAGATGCGCTGCCAGTTGACGCCGGCCCGCACGCCGCTGGCCGGGCCGCTGTCGCTGATCGTCGCCGCCGGCCGTGCGCACGGCCTCTCGGTGCTGGACGGGGTCTTCAACGCCATCGACGACGATGCGGGACTGGCGGCGCAATGCGACCAGGGGGTGGAGTTCGGCTTCGACGGCAAGACCCTGATCCATCCCCGCCAGGTCGACATCGCCAACCGCGCCTTCAGTCCGACCGCGGAAGAGATCGCGTGGTCGCAGGCGATCGTCGCAGCCTTCGATTTGCCGGAGAACGCGGCTAAGGGTGTGATCAAGGTCGAGGGACGCATGGTTGAACGGCTGCACTTGGCGGAGGCGCGTCGCGTCATCGCCGTGGCCGAGGCCATCGCCGCGGCGTGAGGCGAGATTTGAACCGACTATTGAGAGCTTCGATCCTGTTACTGGCGCTGGCCGGCGCGCCCGCCGCCCACGCGCAGGATGTGGTCGACCCGATCGGCAACCTGCTGGACCAGGTGGACGAGGACACCGCCGAGACGCTGGGCGAGACCCCGCAGTCGGTGGCCCCGCCCGCGCCCCTGCCGCCACCTGCGCCGCCGCCCGCCCCATCGCGGCCGTCGCCCACGCCGCCCGCGCAGTCGCCGTTCCCCTACGGTTCGCAATCGCCCGCGCCGCCCGCTCGGCCGCCGCAGGTGTCCACGCCGCCGGTCGGCGCCTACGCTTCGCCGCCGGCCGCCTACGCCCCCACCGCGCCGCGGCCGACCGCGCCGGTCTTCGTGGACGACTACGACCGTACGCCCGAGCGCCCGCTCAATTCCGTGGAGCTCGGCTACGAGAGCCGCATGCGCTCGTCCTTCGCCGCGGCCCAGGGCATGCAGGGTCCGCTGGACGGGGCTTGGACCGTGCGCTCAGGCGCAGGGCAATCGGTCTACACCCTGCTGCTGGTGGACAAGAACACCGGCCGTCTGGAGGGCGCCTGGCGCGACCCGCGCCGGCCCGGTTCACGCGATTCCTCGGGCTTCCTGTCCTCGATCCAGAAGATCGGGACCCAGCTCACCGCCAGCTTCTATCCCAGCGCCGGCGCGGGTGTGGTCAGCCTGACCCTCACGCCGGCCGCCAATGGCGACTGGACGGGCGAACTGACTGAAGGCGGGCGGCGCTCGGCGGTGGTGATGACCCGCGACTAGCCCAGAGCGGCGAAGGCCTCCGCGAGCTCTTCGGACGGATAGCGCGCTGTCTTGCGGTCTTTCGTCAGCCCGTCGAAGAAGCGCCGGAAGATGCTTGTCACCCCATCGTAGCGGTGAGTCAGCCCGCCCAACGCCGTCGCTGGCGCGGCAGGCGCCTTCTTGGCGATACGGTCCACAAGGTCCCAGGTCACGAAGCTGCGGTCGTACAGACGGTGAGCTTCGAAGAACGCCCGCTCGGCGGGGCTGAGCTCGAAGTCGTCACAGAGCGCCAGGCCGAAGTCGGCGACATAGGCCTCGACGCCATCGGTCAGGATATTGTGGGCGTGCAGGTCGAAGTGCAGCATGCCGTGGGCGTTCATGAACGCGGCGGCCTCCCGCACCTGGTCGTGCAGGCGCAGGGTGTCGGCTTCCAGCTCTGGGTCCTGAGGTTGCTCCGCCAGCCCCTGGGTCAGCCAGGCATCCAGGCTTTCGGGGATGTGCTCCAGAAACAGCACTACGGTCGCCGAGGCCGCGGCGATGGCATCCAGGCGCGTGCGAACTGCATCGGAGCCACCCCAGTAAGCCGGCGCATCGTCGAGCCACGCCATTTGCTCGGGCGTCAGCATTGGTCGACTCAGTCTTGAAACGACACGCCAGTGGTGCAGCAGTGGGAAGTAGGGGCAGGCGCCCGACAAGGCCCAATCGCTGGCCCGCAGATAGGCCTCAAGCTCGCGCCAGGCGCCGAAGCCGGCCGAGCCGACGCCGTACTGGTAGAAGGTCGGCAGGCCGAACAGGTTGGCCGTGGACCGCACGTGCTCGGGGCGTCGTTCCAGGTCCGTCAGGGCGATCTTCTTGACGAAGATCTTCGCGCCCTCGACCTCGACCACGCCCGACTGGTTGCCATGGATGTGGTTACGCCAGGCGGGCGCGGTATCCAGCAGGGCAGTCAGGGCGCCGTCGTCCAGTGTGGACAGCGTGGCGGCGAGATGCTCGTGTCGGGCTCTGCGCGCTTGGAGGCGGGCCGTCATGCTCATGCTCAGCGCGGCCGGGCGAAACGGCCATCGCCCTGTACGTTTTCGCGGATCTTGCTGGAGATCGGACAGCCGTCGATGGAGCGCAGGACGGTCTGGTGCAGGTCGGCTCGCGGCATGCTGCCCAGCGTTTGAGCGCCGCGGTCGCCGCGCTGGTCCTGCGGGCGCAGAACCGCCGCCGGAGCCGTGGTCTGGATCAAGCCGTCGTCGGGGCAGGCGCGCGAAGCAGGCGCAGGGGCCGCGGCCAGCGCCGCAGCGAACAGCAGGAAGGAACCGGCCATAGCTCAACCTCCGTCGCAAGGAGGAAATTCTACGCCCGGTTGCTTCCTGCCGAAAGTTAACTCGGCGTCAGAAGGCCCTTAGGCCTGCATCGTCCAGCCGTCGACGCCCATGGCGGCCTGACGGCCGGCTTCCGAGCGGGTGGGGTGGGGATGGCAGACGCGGGCGATGTCCTCGCTCGCCGCCTTGAAGGCCATGGCCACACAGTATTCGCCGATCATTTCGCCGGCCTGCGGGCCGACGATGTGGACGCCGAGGATCTCGTCGGTCTTGGCGTCGGCGATGACCTTCGCGAAGCCTTCGGTCTCGTGGTTGATCTTGGCGCGGCTGTTGGCGGTGAAGGGGAACTTGCCGACCTTGTAGGCGACGCCAGCTTCCTTCAGCTGCTCCTCGGTCTTACCGACCCAGGCCACTTCCGGGTAGGTGTAGACCACGCTCGGGACCAAGTCGTAGTCCACGTGGCCGTACTTGCCGGCGATGATCTCGATGCAGGCGACCGCGTCTTCTTCGGCCTTGTGCGCCAGCATCGGGCCGTGGATGGCGTCGCCGATGGCCCAGACGCCCGGCGCCGAGGTCTTGAAGTGGTCGGTTTCGAGGAAGCCGCGCTTGTCCGGCGTGATCCCCACGTTTTCCAGGCCAAGGCCCTCGGTGTAGGGACGGCGGCCGATGGCCACCAGGACGTACTCGGCTTCCAGGGTCTCGGCGGCGCCGCCGGCGACCGGCTCGACGGTCAGGGAGACGCTCGACTTGCCGGCCACGGCCCCGGTCACCTTGGCGCCCAGCTTGAACTCGACGCCTTGCTTGGTCAGCGAGCGCTGGAAGGTCTTGGCGGTCTCAGCGTCCATGCCGGGCGTGATGCGGTCCAGGAACTCGACCACGGTCACCTTGGCGCCCAGGCGGCGCCAGACCGAGCCCAGTTCCAGGCCGATGATGCCGGCGCCGATCACGATCAGGCTCTTGGGCACTTCCGGCAGCGAAAGCGCGCCGGTGGAGTCGACGATGCGCTGCTGGTCGATGGTCACGCCGGGCAGCGGGGTCGGCTCGGAGCCGGTGGCGATGACGATGTTCTTGGCTTCCAGCGAGGTGACCGAGCCGTCCTCGGCGGTCACGTCGACGTTGCCGGGGCCGGTGATCTTGCCCGCGCCCTTCACCCAGTCGACCTTGTTCTTCTTGAAGAGGAACTCGATGCCCTTGGTCAGGGCGGTCACCGATTCCGCCTTCTGCTTCATCATCTGGACGAGGTTCAGCTTCGGCTTGACCTCGATGCCCAGGGTGGCGAACTCGCCGCCGGCGGCTTCATAGAGTTCAGAGGCGTGCAGCAGCGCCTTCGAGGGCATGCAGCCCACGTTCAGGCAGGTCCCGCCCAGGGTGACGCGCTTTTCCACCACGGCCACCTTAAGGCCGAGCTGTCCGGCGCGGATGCCGGCGTTGTAGCCGCCCGGGCCGCCGCCGATGATGATCACGTCGTATTGAGCCATGCTCTTCCAGTCCTTAGCAAAACGGCGAGGCGTGAAGCCCCGCCGTCATGAAATGCGTACGCCGAGGGTCGGCTCGAATTAGACGTCCAGCAGCAGGCGCTGCGGGTCCTCGATGGCTTCCTTGACCCTCACCAGGAAGGTCACGGCGCCTTGGCCGTCGACGATGCGGTGGTCGTAGCTGAGCGCCAGGTACATCATCGGGCGGATGACCACCTGACCGTTCACGGCCATCGGCCGCTCCTGGATCTTGTGCATGCCCAGGATGCCCGATTGCGGAGCGTTCAGGATCGGCGTGGACATCAGCGAGCCATAGACCCCGCCGTTCGAGATGGTGAAGGTGCCGCCCTGCAGGTCTTCGAGCGCCAGGGCGCCGTCCCGGGCCTTCTTGCCCAGGGCGCCGATGCCCTTCTCGATGCCGGCCAGCGACAGCGCGTCAGCATCGCGCAGAACCGGAACCACCAGGCCCTTCTCGGTGCCGACGGCGACGCCGATGTCGTAGTGGTTCTTGTAGATGACGTCGGTGCCGTCGATCTCGGCGTTGACGTCGGGCACGTGCTTCAGGCCGTGGATCACCGCCTTCACGAAGAAGCTCATGAAGCCGAGCTTCACGCCGTGGCTCTTTTCGAAGCCGTCCTTGTACTGGTTGCGGAGGGCCATGACCGCGCTCATGTCGACCTCGTTGAAGGTCGTGAGCATGGCCGCGGCGTTCTGGGCTTCCTTCAGGCGGCGCGCGATCGTCTGGCGCAGGCGGGTCATGCGGACCCGCTCTTCGCGCTCGTGGATCTCGCGCGGAGCCGACGGCGCCGGCGCGGCGGCCGGGGCGTTGGCGCGGGCTTCGAGGGCCGCCAGGGCGTCGCCCTTGGTCACGCGACCGCCCTTGCCGCTGCCGGCGATGGCGCCGGCGTCCAGGTTGTTCTCGGCCACGA
>JAEXKM010000179.1 GCA_023445705.1 Pseudomonadota bacterium | reverse complement strand
CCCCTAAGGGGAGAGGAGGTTTTTTTCTAGAAGTCGACGGCGATGCCTTTGCGTTCCCAGTCGCCGAAGCGGGTGGGTTCGGGGCCTTTGGGGCCGCCCAGTTCGGCTTCGCGTTGGGCCTGGGCGGCGTCGGCGGCGTGGCGGGCGGCGGCCTCTTCCAGCGCGCGGCGGGCGGCGGGGCTGAGCTCCTTGCCGGGAGCGGCGTTGGGCGGAAGGTCTTGGCTCATGCCCGGCATCTAAGGCCTCGGAGGCCGCGGCGCCAGCCCACAGCGTCGTATCGCCCCTTGCCTTGCGTCTCAGATGAGGGCACGCCGCGCCTGTGACCGAAGACCGTGACATCGGCCTGCCCGCACGCCGGGCCGCCATCGACATCCTATCCGCCGCCCTGGCCCGCCGCGCAGGACTGGAGGAGGCCCTGACGCGGCCTGCCTTCCGCAACTTGGTTCCGCGCGACCGGGGCTTCGCCATGGCGCTGGCCATGGCCACCCTCCGCCAGCTTGGCCCGATCGAGCGGGCGCTGGATTCGCGGCTGGCCAAGCCGCCGCCCGAGGCGGTGCGCAACATCCTGCGGATCGGCGTGGCGCAGGCCTTTCTGATGGGCACGCCCGCGTTCGCGGCGGTCACGACCAGCGTCGACCTGGCGGCGAGCCATTCTTCGACGCGGGCCTTCAAGGGGCTGGTGAACGGGGTGCTGCGCGGATTGCTGCGCGAGCCGCCGGACTTCTCCGATCCCGAAGCGCTGTGCCCGCCATGGCTCTTTGCGCGCTGGAGCGCGGCTTTCGGGGCGGATGCGGCCAAGGCGATGGCGGCGTTGATCGCCGAAGAGCCGGCCACCGATCTTTCCCTCAAGTCCGCGGGCGATGCGGCCGAGCTCGCCGCCGCGCTGGAGGGCGAGATCCTCGCCGGCGGGTCCCTGCGCACCGCGCGCAAGGGCGAGGTGACCAACTGGCCGGCCTATTCGGAAGGCCGCTGGTGGGTGCAGGACGCCAGCGCGGCGATCCCGGCGCGGTTGCTGGAGCCCAAGACGGGCGAGACGGCCCTCGATCTCTGCGCGGCGCCCGGCGGCAAGACCCTGCAACTCGCCGCGGCCGGGGCGGTGGTGACCGCGGTGGACCGCTCGGCGGCGCGCCAGACGCGGACGCGGGACAACCTGAAGCGCATGGGCCTGAGCGCCGAAATCGTGGCGGCCGACGCGGGCGACTGGTCCGACGCCCGGACCTTCGACATGGTGCTGCTGGACGCGCCCTGCAGCGCGACCGGCACCTATCGGCGCCATCCCGACGTGCTGTGGGCGGCGCGGCCGGGGGATATCGCGGCCCTGGCCGGCGTGCAGAGTAGGCTGCTGGACTCCGCGGCGGGGCGGGTGAAGCCGGGCGGGCGCCTGGTCTATTGCGTCTGCTCGCTGGAACCGGAGGAGGGCGAGGGGCAGATCGCCGGCTTCCTGGCGCGGCATGCGGACTTCGAACTGGCCCCGATCGCTCCCGGCGAGGCCGGCGCTCCTGAGGCGAGCCGGCTGGCGGACGGGACCCTGCGCCTTCTGCCGCACCATCTGGCGGGCGGGCAGGACGGCTTCTATGTCGCCCGGCTCAACCGCAAGGCATAGGGCTTCACAAGCCCGCGACCTCCTTGTCCGTTCCTCAACCCTTGGCTAAGTCGAGACACATGGCTTCCGCACCGATCATCGCTCCGTCCATCCTGGCGTCGGACTTCGCGCGCCTGGGCGAGGAGGTCGCCGCCATCGAGGCGGCCGGCGCCGACTGGGTCCACGTGGACGTCATGGACGGTCACTTCGTGCCCAACATCACCCTGGGCCCGGACATCGTGAAGGCCCTGCGGCCGCACGCGAAGATCCCCTTCGATGTGCACCTGATGATCGCGCCGGCCGATCCCTACCTCGAAGCGTTCCGCGAGGCGGGCGCCGACTATATCAGCGTGCATCCGGAAGCCGGCCCGCACCTGAACCGCACCCTGAAGCGCATCCGCGAGCTGGGCGCCAAGGCCGGGGTGGTCTTCAATCCTTCCACCGACCCGAGCGTCATCCAGTGGATGATGGACGAGATCGACCTGATCCTGGTGATGTCGATCAACCCCGGCTTCGGCGGCCAGAAGTTCATGCATTCGCAGCTCCGCAAGATCGAGGCGCTGCGCAAGATGATCGACGCCAGCGGCAAGCATATCGAGCTGGAGGTGGACGGCGGGGTGACCCCGGAGACCGCCCCGCTCTGCGTCGCGGCCGGGGCGACGGCGCTGGTGGCCGGCACGGCGGTGTTCCGCGGCGGGCCGTCGAAGTACGCCGAAAACATCCGCGCCTTGAAGGGCGGCTGACCGGGTGGCCGGCGCTTCACCGGCGATCTCCAATTCTGCGGGCGGGCTCTGGGGCCTGGCCCTCCTCAAGGGCGCGTACGCCCAGGTGCGGCGTGACTGGGCCGGGTCGCCGGCGCATCGCTGGCTGCTGGCCCGGCCTCGGCCTGAAGGCCTGGCCATTGCGGCCAAGGATTTCCGGCCCGCTCGCCCAGAGGCCGGGCGGCGGATCCTGGCCGGCCGTTTCCTGTTCTCCGGAGCGGTCATGGAGACCGGCGCCGGCGGCGACCCCTGGGACCGGCCCAGCCCCAGCCACGGTTTCGCGGTGGGCTTGCACGGCTTTGACTGGATGCGCGACCTGCTGGCCCTGGGCGACGAGGGGGCGGCCGAAGCGCTGCGCCTGACCCTGGGCTGGCGCGAGGTGTTCGGGCGCTGGAACGCCTTCTCCTGGAGCTCGGCGATCCTTGAGCGGCGGGTCTTCGAACTGGCCTGCGGGGCCAAGACCATCTGCGCCCGCGCCTCGGACATGGAAGCTGCAGCGATTACCCTGGACCTGGCGCGGCAGGCGCGGCACCTGGCGGGCGTCGCCGAGGGGCCGGTGCGGGCGGCCGAGCGCGCCTGCGTAGCGGCCCTGGCGGGGACGGCGCTGAGCGGCGAGGCCGGCGAGAAGCTGATGGCCCTGGGGCTGGAAAAGCTGGAGCGAGCGCTGCCGGTGACGGTGCAGCCGGACGGCGGTCACGCCAAGCGCTGCCCGCGCTCGGCCCTGGAGTTGCTGTTCGACCTGCGGACCCTGGACGACGCCCTGGCGCAGCGCGGCCGCGATGCGCCCGAGAGCCTGCTGCGCGCGATCGACCGGCTGGCGGGAGCGGTGCGGTTCTTCACCCTGGCGGACGGCGCGCTGCCCGAACTGCAGGGCGGCGAGGCTGGGACCAAGGCTTATGTCGCCGCGGCCAAGGCCGCCGAGGGCGGATCGCCGCCGCCGGCCTCGCGGAACGGATACCAGCGCCTGGACGGCCGCAGCCTGCAGGTCTTTGTCGATGGCGCTGCTCCGGCCAAGGGCGCCTGGAGCGTCAGCGCCTGTGCGCAGCCGCTGGCGATGGAGGTGCTGGCCGAGGGACGGCGGCTGATCGCGGCGAGCGCCTGGTCGCCCGAGGCGGCGGGGCCGCAGGCGCTGCGGCTGGTGGACGCCTCCTCGACCCTTTCCATCGCCGACCTGGCCTGCGGCGAGCCGCTGAGGGGGTTCCGCGCCGCGGCGCTGGGGCCGCGCCTGGTGGGCGCCTACGAGGCGGTGGAGACCCGCCGGCAGGAGGCCGAGGGGGCGCTGCTGGTCGAGCTGTCGCACGACGGGTGGGTGAAGCGCTTCGGCATGCGGCACGAGCGCCGGCTTTATCTGGACCTGGCGGCCGACGAGCTGCGGGGCGAGGACGCGCTGGCCCCGGTCAATCCCGGGGGCGTGGGCGAGGAAGGGCGGCGCTTCATCCCCTTCAAGATTCGCTTCCATGTGCATCCGGACGTCAGCGCCAGCCTGGCCCGGGACGGCAAGAGCGTGCTGCTGCGGACGAGCGAGGACGACCACGGCTGGTGGCTGCGCAACGACGCCCAGTCGGCCGACATCGAGACCAGCGTCTACTTCCAGGACGGCAAGCCGCGGCGCGCCCAGCAGGTGGTGCTACGCGGCCAGGCGAGAGCCGAGAGCGGGGCGAAGGTGCGCTGGAAGCTGACCAGCGCGGCGCCGGCGAAGGGGTAGGGGACGGAGCCCCTAGCTGCTCCAATCCCTTTGATCGTCATTCTCGGCCGCGTAGGCGTGCCGGCAATCCATAGACGTCAGTCTATCCGGCGATCTTCGGCGCGTATGGATGGCCGGGACCGTGCGGCCCGGCCATGACGAGCCCGGGTGGGAGGCGTGGGACCACCCTATCGGGCGCCCCCTCCGTCTCGATGCTGCGCATCGATCCACCTCCCCCA
>JAEXKM010000119.1 GCA_023445705.1 Pseudomonadota bacterium | reverse complement strand
ATCTGGAGCCGCGCCCTGCCCTACACCTCATACATCGAGTTGCAGATGCAGCAGATGTTCATGGGCGCCCCGGCGGCCGACTCCGTCAGGCCGCTGGCGGCGCTGGCGGCATTCACACTTGTCCCCTTCCTGATCGCCCGCGCGATCCTCAATAGGCGCGCTGGCCAACAAGCACTCGCGCCAAGGCCGGCGTGATGGGGTTCGCCGCCTCATTCCGCGAGACCTGGCGGGCGATGCTGTCCCACCGCGCGGTCTTCTCGATCATGATCCTCGCCGTCGTCGCCTACGGCTTTTACTACCCCTTGGCCTATCAGCATCAGGTCGCGAGCCAAATGCCGCTGGCGGTGGTCGACCTGGACCACAGCCAGCTCAGCCGCGCGCTGACAGAGAAACTCTCGGCGACCGAGGGGATCCGCGTCGCGCGGACGACCACGGACTTCGCCGCAGCCCGCAGGATGCTCGAACGCCGAGATGTCGACGCCATCGTCCTCATCCCCGCCAACCTCGAAAGGGGTGTGCTTACCGGGACGGCGTCAGGGGGCCTGGGGATTTATGTGAACGGCGCCTACCTCGTCCGCGCGAGCGCCATCGGGTCGACGCTCACCTCGGTCATGACCGGCGCGGTCAGCGAGGCGTTGGGCCCCACGAGCCGCGCCCTCGGGCTACAGACCCTGACGCCGATCGAAACCGTCGTTCGTCCGATGTTCAACACGCGCGAAGGCTACGGCAGCTATGCGGTCGCTGGGGTCGGCATCCTCATCGTCCACCAGACCCTGTTGTTCGGGGTCGTCATGCTCGCCGCCGATCGTCGGACGACGCGATTGGGTCGGCTATCCCCGTCCGCCTTTGCGGGCGTCGTGTCAGCCTTCAGCCTGCTCGGCGCGGCGAGCACGCTGTTCTATGTCGGCTTCGTGTTCTGGTTTCAGGACTATCCGCGAGGCGGCAACTTCTGGGGCATGCTGCTGGCTACGGCGCTGTACGTCCCGGCGCCCATCCTGCTGGCGCTGTTCATCGGCAGCTTCTTTGATCGCCCCGAGCGCTCAACCCAGATGCTTGTCTCGATCTCCGCCCCGCTGTTCTTCCTTAGTGGACTGTCCTGGCCTCACAGCGCCATGCCCCTACCCATCGCCATCCTGGCCTGGCTCTTCCCCTCGACACCGGGCATCCAGGCGATGGTCAAGCTGAACCAGATGGGCGCGCACCTCACCGAAGTCGCACCGGAACTGCTGACGCTCGCTGCGCAGATCGCCGTGTATGGCGGCCTGGCCTATTGGCGATGGGCAACGCCAACCGCGCGGCCGATTACGGAATCTCCAGCCGCGTAAACAAAACGCCAACCATGCCTGGCTAGGTTGAGCTTAGGGCAAAAGGCCCTGCGGACGATCGTCCGCCCCATGGATTGAGGCTTCGTCATGCCGCTGAACAGCGTCAATACGAATACCGGCGCGATGATCGCGCTGCAGAATCTCAACGCCATAAATCGCGAATACGCCCAGATTCAGAGCCGTATCTCGACCGGGCTGAAGATCGCCGGGCCAAAGGACAATCCGGCGATCTGGGCAATCGCCCAGAACATGCGGGCCGAATCCAAGTCGCTCGATTCGGTCATGAATTCGCTACAGCGGGGCCAGGCGATCGCCGACACCGCCATGACGGCCGGGGAGTCGATCTCCGACATTCTGGGGCAGATGAAGGAAAAGGCGCTCGCCGCGACCGAGGCCGGCCTAAGCACCGCAACCCGGCAGGCCCTGAACGACGAGTACGTCGCCCTCCGACGGCAGATCGACACCATCGCCAACAACGCCGTGTTCGATGGCGTCAACCTGATCTCGGCTGGCTCGACCGGCAATGTCCGCGCCCTCGCGAACACCAAGGCGACGGCGACGATCAACATCGACCACATCGACCTGTCGACGACCGGCGCGGCCATATCGGGGACACTCGCCAATCTGCTCGGCGGGGTGGACACCAACGCCATCGCTGCGATCGACGCCGCCAGCCAGAAGGTGTCGGCGGCGCTCTCCAAGATCGGAGTCGGCTCCAAGTCCCTCGACCGCCAGCTGGAGATGAGCGCAAAGCTGCAGGACACCTATGACGCCGGCATCGGCAACCTGGTGGATGCCGACATGGCCAAGGAAGCCGCGCGCCTAGCGGCCATCCAGGTGAAGCAGCAGCTTGCGATCGAAGCTCTGAGGATCGCGAACCAGACACCCTCAATATTGCTGGCGTTGTTCCGCTGACCAAACTGGGCGCCTATATGGCGGCCATGGTTGATCTCTCCGTCCTCGATCTTTCGCCCATCGTCGAAGGCGGCGACGCCGCCCAGTCGCTGCGCAACACGCGTGACCTGGCCCAGAACGCCGAAGAGCTCGGCTACAAGCGGTACTGGTTGGCCGAACACCACAACATGCGCGGGGTGGCCAGCGCGGCGACCGCGGTCGTCATCAGCCACGTGGCGCAGGCCACCTCCACCATACGCGTCGGCGCAGGCGGCATCATGCTGCCTAACCACGCGCCACTGATCATCGCCGAACAGTTTGGAACCCTCGCCTCGCTCTATCCTGGACGCATCGATCTGGGTCTCGGCCGCGCGCCAGGCTCGGACCAGGCGACCGCCCGCGCCCTTCGCCGGACGTTGGTCGGCGACATCGACGACTTCCCCCGCGATGTCATCGAGCTGATGAACTACTTCGAGCCTGAGCAACCTGGCCAGCTCATCCGCGCGGTGCCCGGAGCCGGCCTCGATGTGGAATTCTGGATGCTGGGCTCCAGCACCTATGGCGCGCAACTCGGCGCCGCCCTGGGGCTGCCCTATGCCTTCGCCTCCCATTTCGCGCCCGCCCAACTGGAGACAGCGCTCGCTGTGTATCGCAGCCAGTTCCGGCCTTCCGAACGGCTGGCAAAGCCGCACGTCATGCTGGGCGTCAATGTCACCGCGGCAGACACCGACGCCGAGGCCCAGCGCCTCTTCACGTCCTTGAAGCAGGCCTTCATCAACCTCGGACAAGGCCGTCCCGGCCCACTACCCGCCCCGGTCGACGACCCGGACGGCCGGTTGGACGAGCTGGGTGGCCCGATGCTGCGGCAGAGCCTGAGCTGTTCGATCGTGGGGTCGCTCGATCGCGTACGTGACGGTCTCGAGGCTTTCGTGCGCCGGACCGGCGCCGACGAACTTATGGTCACGGCCCAGATCTTCGATCACGCCGCCCGAGTTCGTTCGTTCGAGATCGCCGCCCAGGCGCGCGATCTGCTCGCGCGCCCGGCGGCGGCTTCAGCCTAGCCGGCGTTATCTTCGGTCGGCGCGTCAGGGCCGTTCTTCTTGATCGACTCGATTGCGTTCTTCGCGCTGGCCTTCGAAGCGTATCCTTCGGTCGAGAAGATCACTTCGCTGTTGTACTTGAAGCGGACGCGGAACTCGCCAGCCTTGTCCTTGTAGATCTCGAACTTGTGCGCCACAGGTCGCCTCCGTCTGAACCAATAAGCTTTGCCGTCCCCCTCTGCGCAGACTTGGGCGCCGCGCCCGTGAGGTCAAGTCGCCAAGGGACGTCATACTAAGGCCATGCTTGGCTCTAGACTTTGAAACGCGCAGTTCCGCGCACTATCTCAGCGAATGCGGTCGTGACCATTCGAAGCTTCGGAGTTTCCGTAATGCGTACGCTTGTTGTTTCCGCCTTCGCCGCCCTCACGATGGCCGGCGCGGCTCATGCCGCACCCCATACCGCCGTCCCGTCAGTCGAGATCACCCTCAGCCCAGAGCTTCGCCAGAAGGCCGAAAAGGAATACGGCCTGCGTGACATTGATCGCCTGGTCGCCGACCTGCGCAAGCAGACCGAACGCGAAATGGAACGCACCGGCGTGCTGGCTGGCGGTCGGCTCGAACTGACCCTGGTCGATGCGACGCCCAACCGGCCGACGTTCAAGCAACTGGGCGATACGCCCGGCCTTTCCATGTCC
>JAEXKM010000077.1 GCA_023445705.1 Pseudomonadota bacterium | reverse complement strand
TCGGCCGCGGCCCAGGCGACGCGGGCGGCGACGAGCTTGGCCATGCCGGCCTCCAGGTCACAACGCCGGCCCTCGTCCTTGGCGGCGGCCGCGAACCAGGTAAGGCGGCGGGCGCCGAGAAGTTCGGCGGCCATCATGGCGATCTTGTTGGCGACCCTGGGGAACTGGGCGATCGATTGGCCGAACTGGCGACGGGCCAAGGCGTAGTCGACCGCAAGGTCCAGGGCGGACTGGCCCACGCCGATCGCCCGGGCGGCGGTCTGGATGCGGGCGCTCTCGAAGGTGGCCATAAGCTGGACGAAGCCCTGACCCTCCTTGCCGCCCAGCAGGTTGGCGTGCGGGACCGAGAAGCCGTCGAAGGCGATCTCGTACTCCTTCATGCCCCGGTAGCCGATGACGCCGATCTCGCCGCCGCTCATGCCTTCGGCCGGAAAGGGGTCCTGGTCGGTCCCGCGAGGCTTCTCGGCCAGGAACATCGACAGGCCGCGATGGTCGCGGGACGCCGGATCAGTGCGCACCAGCAAGGTCATGAGATCGGCGCGGGCGGCGTGGGTGATCCAGGTCTTGGCGCCGGTCACCTTCCAGTCCTCGCCCACGCGCGCGGCGCGGGTGCGTAGCGAGCCCAGGTCGGAGCCGGCGTCCGGCTCGGTGAAGACCGCGGTGGGGATGGTCGCGCCGGAGGTGATGGCTGGAAGGAACCGCGCCTTCTGGTCGTCCGTGCCGTGGGCGATGATCAGCTCGGCGGCGATCTCCGAGCGCGTGCCCAGCGAGCCGGTCCCGATCCAGCCCCGCGACAGGGCTTCGGAGACGACGCACATGGCGATCTTGCCGAGGCCCGATCCGCCATAGGCCTCGGGCGCGGTCAGGCCGAAAACGCCCAGGGCGGCGAGCTCCTCGATCAGCGGCAGGGGAATCAGCTCGTCGCGCAGGTGCCAGCCGTGGGCGAAGGGAACGATCTTCTCCTCGGCGAAGGCGTGGAACTGGTCGCGCACGTGCTCGAGGGTTTCGTCGAGGCCGCTGGCCTCCAGCGAAGGCCGGCCGCGTGCGGCCTCCAGCAGTTCGACGATCCTGAGGCGGATCTCCTGGCCGGCGCCGGGCTGCAGGGCGGCGATGGCGGGGGCGAGGCTCGAGGCGTCGAGGCCGAGGTCGGCGGGCCGGAAGGTCTCGCTCTGGTTCATCGGCAGGCCGCCGGCGAGTTGGCTGAGATATTCGTAGGCCAGAAGCTGGGCGGGAAGGGCTTCGGCTTCGCCGAGCGCGCCGTCCTTCGCCAGGCGCGTCGCCCAGGCTTGGGTCTGGCGAAGGGTCTCAGCGTAGGCGGCGGCCCAGGCCAGGCCATGGGCGACGTGCTGCTGGGCGTCCAGGGCGCTGCGGTCGAGGCGCCCGCCGGGGGCGACCCGTTCAGCGACGGCGCGCTTGGCCTGGGCGACGAAGGATTCGGCCGCGTCGGCGGCCTGGGCGAGGGCGGCGAGGAGATCGGGAAGCATCATCGGCGGGGACTATAAGGCAAGCTTGTCGCTGATCACCGCCGCCTGTACGCCTTTGCAGCAGACGCCGGAGGAAGCGCCATGATCGTAGTCCACCATCTCAATGACTCCCGTTCCCAGCGTATCCTGTGGCTCCTGGAGGAGCTCGGACTTCCCTACGAGATCAAGACTTACTTCCGTGACGCCACGACAAGGCTAGCCCCTGCCGAGCTGAAGGCCGTTCATCCGCTGGGAAAGTCGCCGGTGATCACTGAGGACGGCGCGACCATCAATGAGTCCGGGGCGATCATCGACTACATCCTGCGCCGCCACGCGGCCGGCCGGATGGCCCCGCCGGTTGGGACGCCCGACTACGAACAGCACCAACAGTGGCTGCATTACGCCGAGGGCTCGGCCATGCTGCCGCTGATGCTGCAGATGTATGTGGGCCGGTTGGGCGAGGCGGGCGCGCCGCTGCACCCGCGCATCGAGGACGAGATGGCCAACCACCTCGGCTATCTGAACAAGTCGCTGGAAGGCCGCGACTACCTGATGGGCGATCAACTGACCGCGGCCGACATTCAGATGAGCTTCGTCGGCGAGGTGGCCGGGGCGTTCGGCCGCTTCGAGGCCTATCCGAACATCGCCGCTTGGGTGCGGCGCTTCCAGGCCCGCCCAGCCTATCGGGCGGCGCTGGAGAAGGGTGGGCCGTATAATCTGGGCCCGCGGAGCTGAGATAATCCTCCCCTTGCGGGGAGGCCCCTCAGTCGGCTGCGCCGACAGCTCCCCCAGTGGGGGAGCATCTATCTTCCTGGATCCTCCCCATTGGGGGAGGTGGATCGGCGCGTCAGCGCCGAGACGGAGGGGGCCGCCTCAAGACCGTCGCCCTACCGCGCCCAGGGGTCGTCCAGGACGCCGTCGATGAAGTCGAAGACCGCGGCCTTGGTCAGGGCGTGGGGGATGGCCGAGAAGTGGTCGCAGCCGGGGATGACGACGCCGCGGCCGTCGGCGAAGGCTTGGGCCAGGCGCTCGGGGTCGCCGTTGCTCTCGCGCTGGCCGGCGACCACCAGGACCGGCATCGGCAGGCGGCCGAAGCCGTCGGTGTCCAGGGGCGGGTTCTTCACCTGGGTGAAGGCGGCGAGCGCCTGGCGGTCCTCGCCCTGTTCGTCGGCGAATTGGCGGAAGCTGCGCAGGAAGGGCTCGGTGATGGTCTCCGGATCCTCGGCCAGCATGGCCTGGGCCATGATGTCGCCGCGCGAGCTGGGGCTTTCTTCCAGCAGCTTGTGGCCGACGCCGCCGAGAATGAGGTTCGAGAACCGCTCGGGCGCGTCCAGAGCCGCCTGGGCTGCGGTGCGCGCGCCCATGGAATAGCCGAAGAGGTCGACGCGGTTGATCCCGAGATGGTCGATCAGTTCCACGACGTCGCGGGCCAGGCGCTGGCGGGCGTAGGATTCCGGATCATGCGGCTTTCCGCTCTGGCCGTGGCCGCGCTGGTCGAGGGCGATGCAGCGGAAGCGGCGGCGCTCGAGGGCGCTGTACCATCCGGTCCGCTTCCAGCCCTCGTTGCGGTTCGAGGCGAAGCCGTGAACCAGCAGGATCGCCCGCTCGTAATCGGCCGGCGCGTTGTCGTCATAGGCGATGGTGAGGCCGTCGGAGGTGGTGAATTCCATGGCGTCCTGAAAATCGATCTGGCGAATAGCTTAAACGAAGCGGGCACAATGGGCCGCAAAGCGCCGATCGCCAACTTGCCGCTAGGTCAGCTCCGCCAGCGCAGGACCGCCGGTTCGACCGGATTCTCGAAGGCGCGGCCCGCCTTGCGGCTGGCGGTCCATTCGCGCTTGAGCTGCTGGTACCACTTGGCCTGGCGGTCGGCGTCGTCGATCCAGAGCAGGGACGGATCGTAGCGCAGCCCCTCGTTCTGCAGGTTCACCATGTCGCCGTCCTGGCGCAGGAAGGCGCGGGCTCCCGCGGCGATGAACGGCCTCAGCAGCAGGAAGGCCGGGTGGTCCGACCAGACGATCTGGGTGATCCGGGTCTTGGTCTCGTGGATCGGGGTCAGACAGGTGAGCGACAGCACCTGGCGCTGGCCGACGGTGACATGCTCCCAACGCAGACCGGGAATGCGGAAGGTGATCTCGGTCAGCGGCTCTCCGCCGAGGATGGCGTAGGCGCGGCTGTTTTTGGAGGGCTCGTGCCGGACCATGGCGAAGCCCTGTTCGCGCGGCTCGAACTTTTTGGACTTCTCGTGCTGGCTCTTGGTCGAGCGCCACCACCACTGCTGATGCACGTAGGGGCCGTGGGCGGGATCCATCAGCCCGACGACGGCGTGGTCGATGTGCGAATCGAAGTCCATGCGGTCGACCAGCTTGGGCGCGCCGCCGACGACGCCCGGGAAGAGGGGCGGGGCCTCGTCCGGCTCGCCGGAGAACCGCGGGTCGGAGCTGATCCACACGAAGACGAGGCCCTGGCTTTCGGCGGCCGGAAAGCGCCGGACGCGGATGCGCGAGACGTCCATGGCCTGGTCGTCGACCAGTGAGGGAATCGCCGCGCAGGCGCCATCGGTGCGGAACCGCCAGCCGTGATAGGGGCACTCCACGCTCTCGGCGCCGTCCGCCTCGCGGGTGAGCTTGCCGGCCGAGAGCGGCGCGGCCCGGTGGGGGCAGATGTCCTTGAGAGCGTAGACTTTTCCGGCTCGGTCGCGGCCGAGCAGGATCGGTTCGCCGAGGATTTCGTAGCGCTGCAGCTTGCCGGCCTTCAGGTCCGAGCCGAGCGCGGCGAAGTACCAGATGTCGTGCAGGAAGC